>SCUG01000191.1 GCA_004297645.1 Saprospiraceae bacterium
ATGGCGTTCAGCCAACCACAAACCCCGCTTCAAGTCAATTGAGGCGGGTTTTTTCATTTTGGACAAAAAAAAGTGCCACCCAAAAATGATGGCACAACAACATAACCATGAAAATAATTAACCAAACTTTACTTTCTTGAATTCTGAATGTCCTTTGAATGCAATATTATTAGCTTCAGAAAAAGTTAGTTTTGCATCTCTGCCCCGCGTTAAGAAAATCACTCACTCCGTGAAATATCGGGATGCACCCTACTCAAAACGGGTTAAAGAAAACAGTCGCTAAATTTATAATTTACGGACACTCACATGATTTACAAGTACTATACCAAAGTCCAGAAAACATCTTTTTTGCTGCTCGTAACTTGGCTAATTCTTCTGGTAAGTTGCCGCACGACTCCACCGCCACCGTACAAAATTGTCCAAAGTGCGACGGTAGATTCAGCAATGGTTATAGCTGGGCATCCACTGGCAGCTAAGGTGGGTGCAGAAATTATGAAAACCGGCGGCAATGCAGTGGACGCTGCCATCGCCACTCAGTTTGCGCTGGCTGTGGTGAATCCAAGAGCCGGCAACATAGGTGGTGGCGGATTTATGGTCATTCGAATGGCGAGCGGAGAAAAGGCAGCCTTGGACTACCGTGAAGTGGCCCCCTCCGGCGCCCATAGAGACATGTATCTCGATAGCCTCGCTGAAGTCATTCCTGGCATCAGCCAAGAAGGGCATCTTTCCGTTGGGGTGCCGGGTTCAGTCGCTGGAATGGTGGCCGCCTATGAAAAATACAGCCGTTTGAAAGACTGGAGTAAATTGTTACAACCCGCTATTGACATCGCCAAAAACGGCTTTGCCATCACACAATCGGAGGCAGAACGCCTCAATCAATTCCGCGATGAATTCTTGAAAAACAGTTCTGATGGCCGCCCATTTGTCATCGAAGGCGTGTGGCATGTGGGCGATACACTTGTTCAGACTAACCTGGCGAGCACCCTCGAACGCATCCGCGACAATGGAATGTCCGGGTTTTACGAAGGGAAAACGGCGGAGATGCTCGTGGCCGAAATGCAGCGGGGCAATGGACTTATCACCCTCGACGACCTCAAAAATTACCGGGCCAAATGGAAAACTCCAATTTAGGGCGATTACAAAGAGTACCACATCATCACCATGCCGCCTTCCTCGAGCGGTGGCATTGCACTCATGCAATTGCTCACCATTCTTGAAAAATACCCGCTCAGCCATGATGGATTTCAATCGGCAAAGGCCGTGCATACTATGGTGGAAGCCGAGCGGCGGGTATATGCTGACCGGGCGAAATTCCTTGGTGATGAGGACTTCTACCCCGTGCCGAAGGACAACTTGCTCAACAAGCAATACTTAGCTTCGAGAATGGCGGATTTCAATCCTGCCGTTGCGACGCCGAGTGACTCGGTTCAATCTGGCGGTTTCCATGTGAAAGTCGAAAGTTTTGAAACGACGCACACTTCGGTGGTTGATGCTGCCGGCAATGCGGTGTCCGTGACTACTACCCTCAATCTGAATTATGGCTCGAAGGTGCTCGTTGCAGGTGCAGGTTTTTTCCTCAACGACGAGATGGATGATTTCAGCGCCAAGCCTGGGGTGCCCAATTATTTCGGCCTCATCGGGGCAGAAGCAAATGCCATCGAACCGGGGAAACGCATGCTCAGCTCAATGACCCCCACCATCATAGAAAAAAACGGCAAATTGTTCATGGTGCTGGGTGCACCGGGTGGCTCCACCATTATCACAGCGGTTTTACAAACCATCCTCAATGTGACGGATTTCGGGATGAGCATGTCGGAGGCTGTTGCGGCCCCACGTTTCCACCACCAATGGTTGCCCGATGAAATCTCGGTCGAAGAAAAGGCCATTGACACTTTAGTCAGAAAAGAATTATTGAAAATGGGCCACCATCTGCGTGAAGTGGAGCGCATGGCCGTCATCAAGGCTATCGAAGTGCTGCCGGACGGCAGACTGGATGGGGCCGGAGACTGGCGCAATCCTGACGATCATGTGGAAGGTTATTGAAACAGCGCTGTTAAAATGTCGTACTATACTGTCGAGCGTTAGGTTTTGTCCATCCGGGTATTTGGCGCTGGCTTCGCTGGCTTAGGGGTTTGGGGGCGAAGCCCCCAATATCCCCTCCCCCCGGCACCGCCGGAGGCGGCG
>SCUG01000192.1 GCA_004297645.1 Saprospiraceae bacterium
GCTCTTCCGATCTTATCCGGCTGTTGAACCCGACTTTTGGGGAGACCATCGTGGTGACAGGATTGGGTCTTATCGGGCTGATGGCTGCGCAATTGTTGCGGGCCAATGGCTGCCAGGTCATCGGGCTGGATTTCGAAAGCGCCAAAGTGGCGCTGGCCAAACAATGGGGCATCCAGGCTTTTGATGTTTCCGGCGGCAGCAATCCGGCCGGCATCGTCGAAAACCTGACCGGCGGCGTAGGCGCGGATGGCGTACTGATTACTGCCAGCACGAAGGGCAACGAGGTCATTGCGCAGGCCGCACACATGAGCCGCAAGCGGGGGCGCATCGTATTGGTCGGCGTGATAGGGTTGGACATACAGCGTTCGGATTTTTATGAAAAAGAACTGACCTTTCAGGTTTCCTGCTCTTATGGCCCCGGGCGCTACGACGGCAATTACGAAAACAAAGGCCAGGACTATCCCCTACCCTACGTCCGCTGGACGGAGAAAAGGAATTTCGAGGCAGTTTTGAAAGCTATTGCGAACGGTAGCTTAGATGTAAAACCTCTGATTTCGGAAGTCGTGGATGTAAATGACTATGAAAACATTTACAAACACCTGGGGCAATCCAAGTCCATTGCCTCCATTCTCAGGTATTCAGCAGCGGCGGATGTGAATGGCCACACGGTGCCCGTAAAACCACGGAATTTCAAGGGGCAAAAAGGTGTGCTGGGTATCATCGGCGCTGGCAATTTTACCAAAGCTGTGATAGGCCCTGAACTCAAAAAATTAGGGGCCAACGTTAAATACATTGCCAGCGCCAGGGGGCTTTCTGCCACCACCTCAGCCAGGAAGTTCGGCATTGCCTTTTCCACTACAGATACTAAAGTCATCTTCGAAGACCCCGAAGTGGATGCCGTGCTCATCACCACCCGCCACGATTTGCACGCAAGACAGGTGGTTGAAGCATTGGATGCCGGCAAACACGTTTTTGTGGAGAAACCGTTGGCCCTCACTTTGGAAGAACTCGAACAAGTAGGGCTGGCCTACCAGCGGAATAACAAAACCCTGACCGTCGGATTCAACCGGCGTTTTTCCCCCTTTCTCACCGATGCCAGGAATCAATTGGGTGAAACAGGCGCTCCCATCAACGTCATAGCCTCCATGAATGCCGGATTCATCCCTTCGGATTCCTGGGTACATGACGTGGAAACCGGCGGTGGGCGCATCATCGGCGAAGCCTGCCACCTGATTGACCTTATCTCTTTTCTGGCTGGCAGTCTCGTTGAAAGCGTGGTGATGAACGCCCTCGGCCCTAATCCGGCAGAAAACACCGATAATGCTTCTATCCTGTTGCGTTACAAGAATGGCTCGCAGGGCGTCATCCAGTATTTTTCAAACGGCAGCAAAGCATACTCAAAGGAGCGCATCGAGGTATATTCCCAAAACCGGACGATGGTCATAGATAATTTCAAAAAGTCGAAATACTATGGCTTTAAAAAATCCGGTTTAAGCCATTCGCAGGACAAAGGGCATCGTGAACAGTTCCGGCTATTTATGGAAAGGCTGAAAAACGGCGGCCCGGCAACCATTCCTTTCGAGGAAATTATGAATACCTCCAGGGCAGCGATTTGTGCCGTGCAATCCTTGAAGGAAGGCAAGTGGGTTGATATTCACCACTAAGTTCACTAAGCGCACTGAGCTTAGTGCCCTAAGTGTTCTTAGTGGTAAAAAAATCCAAGTGGTAAAAAAATCATCAAGAAACTACTCCTATACTTTCACACCCTCCGCTACCTGAAATGGGTGCAAATCAGGTACAGGATATTTTACTTCCTAAGGAGGAAATGGCGGAGATGGACGGGGTTCAAATACATACCGCCGGAACTTGTGCCGCCATCAGGGAAATTGTCTTTTTCTGCTGGCATTCCAGCCTATACAAGTTGGCTGGAAGGCAGCCGGTTCAAATTCCTGAACCAGGAAAAGGATTTCAGCGGTGCTGTCCCCTGGGATTTTGACGGGCACGGAAGGCTGTGGACTTACAACCTGAACTATTTCGAGTACCTGCTTCAGCCGGGGCTGTCGAAAGAACAGGGGTTGAAATTGATAAACGGCTTCCTGGACGACTGGGAGAATTTACACACCGGGATTGAGCCATTCCCCACTTCCCTGCGCATCGTTTCGTGGGTCAAGTTTTTAGCAGAGCATCAAATCGGGGACGAGCGAATTCAGCGTTTCCTGTGGTTGCAAATCGAGGTGCTATCCGACAACTTAGAGTATCATTTACTCGGCAACCACCTTTTGGAAAATGGCTTCGCGCTGTTGTTCGGGGCGGCCTGGTTTTCGGATTCCGGGATTTACCGAAAGGCTAAGGGAATATTGGCGCCGGAATTGGCGGAGCAAATATTGCCGGATGGCGGTCATTTCGAGCGCTCGCCCATGTACCATTGCCTGATTCTGAACCGCCTGCTCGATGCCATCCATTTATTGAAAAACAACCCCACTGTTCCCGGCCGGGAATTGCTGCCCCTGTTCCAACGGAAAGCAACATCAATGGTGGGCTGGCTGCGGGAAATGCAGTTTGCCAACGGAGAGCTGCCGCTTTTCAACGACAGCGCCAGAGGTGTCGCACCGGCCCCTTCTCAATTGCTGGCGTACGCAAAAAGGCTGGACATCAGCGGCACAAAAACGAACCTCGAAGAGTCGGGGTACCGCATGATTCGCCGGAAAAATTACGAGCTGGCGATTGATGCAGGGGATGTCGGGCCGGATTATATCCCCGGACATGCGCACAGCGATACCCTTTCCTTTGAACTTCACATCCGGCAACAGCCATTTATCATTGACCCCGGTATTTCAACCTACGAGAAAAATGAGCGGCGCCAATGGGAGCGCTCCACTGCGGCACATAACACTGTGCAATTGGGCGCATTGGAACAAACGGAAGTTTGGGGAGGCTTCCGGGTAGCGGGGAGGGCACATGCCCGGATTTTAGAAGAGTCAGAATTTGAAATAAGGGCCACACACGACGGGTACCGGAGAATTGGCGCCCGGCACGAACGCACCTTCCAATTTGACGACACCCGGATTTTGATAATTGACGAGGTGAAAGGTGGGGGCAAGCATGCCGCTAAAGCTCGTTTTCATTTTCACCCTTCGGTAAATGCAACCTTGAAAAACTTCACTGTCGAAACCGATTTCTGGAGTTTACATTTTGCCGGGGCCGAAAAGGTAGAGGTTCTGGAATACGAATGTGGCGGAGAGTACAACAAACTAACGTCCGCTAAAAAACTGGTTGTAAACTTCCGGCAGACCCTGCAAACAACCATTTACAAATGAAAATCTTATTTCTCTCCGACAACTTCCCCCCTGAAGTGAATGCCCCCGCCAACAGAACCTACGAGCATTGCGCGGAATGGGTAAAAATGGGAGCAGAGATAACGGTCGTTACCTGTGCACCCAATTTCCCGCAAGGCAGGGTTTACGACGGCTTTAAAAACAGGCTTTTTCAGAAAACAGAAATGGACGGTATCCGCGTCATCCGCGTCTGGAGCTATATCAGCCCCAATAAGGGCATCGCCAGGCGAACGCTGGACTATCTGAGCTATGCTTTCATGGCATTCATCGCCAGCTTATTTATCAAAACGGACTTAATAGTAGCCACTTCTCCGCAGTTTTTTACCGCAGTGAGCGGTTATCTGGCTTCCATTTTTAAACGAAAAAAGTGGGTCATGGAAGTGCGTGATTTATGGCCCGAATCTATCAAAGCGGTAAATGCCATGAAGGATGGTTTTTATTTTCGGTGGCTGGAACGTCTTGAGTTGTTTCTTTACCGCAAGGCCCAAAAAGTTGTCGTCGTAACGGATGCTTTCAAACGAAATCTTTCCGGCCGCGGCATTCCGGCATCCAAGATTGAGGTGGTGAAAAACGGGGTGCGGCTCGACCTGTTCCAGCCTCAGGAAGCAAATAAAAGGCTGGTGGACAAGTACCGTCTCGAAGGGAAGTTTGTAGTGGGATATATCGGCACGCACGGCATGGCACATTCGCTCGATTTCATTTTGGAAGCCGCCAAGGATGCGCCTGCTGAAGTTCATTTCCTTTTTATCGGCGACGGTGCTGAGAAGGCCAATCTCGTGGATTTGCACGCTCGCCTAAAACTTGGCAATGTGACCATGATTGATGCCGTACCAAAGTGCGACATTACAGCATTCATCAGCCTGACAGATGTAGCCTTAGTTCCTTTGAAAAAGGCGGATATATTTAGAACGGTGATTCCATCGAAGATTTTCGAAAATGCAGCGATGCAAAAACCCATCTTGTTGGGCGTGGAAGGTGAGTCGAAAGCCATCATAGAAACCTACGGCGCAGGCGCCTGCTTCGAACCGGAGAACAGGACTGACTTTTTGGAGCAACTGAATAAAATTTACCTCGACACTGTTTTTTATGAAGCCTGCCAAACCGGCTGCATTAAACTGGCGGAAGATTTTGACCGAAAGAAGCTCGCTACCAAAATGTACGGCATACTTACCAGCATTCATTCCGGCCTGGAATATGAATTCACCAAAAGCCCCCACTTTGAAAAGGCTGGCGCAAACTGACCCGTCCAAATATTTTTAGACATAGTGAGTGCGACTTGGTCAGATTCCCTTCGGGTATGGGAAAAGGCGGGTCAGACCCAGTACGCGGGTTTCCATTCCCGCAGGGAAACCGTCCGCATCATGTGCGTCTCCATCCCCGCAGGACAAACCCGCGAGGCGTGGACGGATTCCCTCCGGGAATGGGAAAAAGGGGATTCCCTGCGGGAATGGGAAAGAGAGTACAAACCATAAAACCATAAAACCATGTGTCCTTCTTACTCCCTTTGTATCATCGGCGCCGGCACTTACGGCAGCTACCTCTTGCGGCGGTTAGTCGAAGAATACGGGGAGGAGGTGAGCATCACGCTCGTCGAAATCGGGGACGAAACCATCCGGACGGAAGAAGAAACCGGTCTCGCTTCTGAGTCGCCAAATTATAAGTCGCCGAAGCTGGGGCGCTATTTTGGGTTAGGAGGCACTTCCGATCGCTGGGGAGGCCACCTGATTTTCTTCGACGAGCGCGACAATCCTGGCCACGACCCAGCGTGGGAGCATATCATCGCCGTCAATGAAAAGCATAAAGAGCGGGTATTGGACAAGTTGCTCGGCAGCCGGCGACCCCGGCTTTTTGACAGTGGCGGCGGTGGCATCTTCAAGACGGGGGTGTGGCTAAAATACGGACGGCGCAACCTGTTCCGTCACCTGACCCGTCAGCAACTTCAAGATGTGCGGGTACTTAAAAACCTTCGGGTGACGGGTTTCGCCTACGACGGAGAGCGCATCACCGGAGTTCGTTGCAAGGACCGGCAGGGGCAAGTTCAAACGGTGACGGCGGATGTGTTTTACCTGACGGCCGGGGCCATCGAATCGTGCCGGCTGTTGTTGGAGTTTTCGAAGCAAAACCAGGCGCTGGCCGGTACGGATTTGGGCAAGAATGCAGGCGACCATGTGTCCACCGAACTTTTTCGCATCCAGGGAAAGCCCGTGGTAAAAGGCACTAACCTTTCTTTTGCTTTCAGAAAAGGAAACCTCGTGACCAAACGCATCGTCGTGCATTCGAGCGACGGCAAAACGGGCTACCTGCTCCCCATTTACAACAAAGAAGTGAAGGTGTTTTCTTCCATCAAGCAGCTTTTGTTTGGGCGTCAAAAATCCGCCTTTCTCCTGCGGGATATTTTGCAGGGCATCCCCTTTCTGGTGATGACATTCCTCCATTTTATTTTTAAGAAAAAACTTTACACCGGGAAGGTGTGGAGCCTCCAGTTGGACTTGGAACAGGCCACGCCAAACCACCATTCCATTTCGCTGCACCCTGCGTTGAAGGATGCCTTCGGCGAATCGGGGGTGGCTATTCAATGGTGCGTCACGGAGGACGACCTCCACTCCATGCTGGATATTTCGCAACAGACCGCAGCGATGCTCGCCGCTTCAGGCCTGTCTTTTGTCCCCATGTTCGAGCAGGATACCGCACACGAAAAAATAGAGGATATTTACCACCCCGTTGGATTCATCCGCATGGGAAATGATGGAAAGGCTTCGGCCGGCCTGGATTGCAAAGTGAAAGGTACCTCTAATCTATACCACTTTTCCACCGCCTTGTTTCCCTCTGCCAAGTCCATCAATCCTACTGCCGCAGGGTTCTGTTTGATTGAAGAACATGTGGAAGGGTTATGAGATTGCCCATGTGAGGGTTTCCATTCCCGCAGGGAAACCGTCCGGGTCATGTGTGCCGCCATCCCCGCAGAACAAACCCGCGAGGCGAGGACGGGTTCCCTTCGGAAAGGAAAAAAGGGATTCCGTGCGGGAATGGGGAAGAGAGATTGTACAA
>SCUG01000193.1 GCA_004297645.1 Saprospiraceae bacterium
GGGCATCTTTGAAATATCCAATGGCCAATGGGTCACCGTTGAAAGTTACGTCCAATACTTCCACTCCGTCGCCGAGGAAAATATTGGTGATGAGGTTTTCCGGCGTGATCGGAGGTGTGGTGGCGTCGGTAATTTCCATCTGAGCAATCAACTTGCCTGAAATGCCAATGAAGAGCAGCAGTAAAAAACGGCGTAAAATATTTTCCATAAAGAGCTTGGATTTCATCCTTCAGGTGATGTCGTAAAATTCGTCTTTTACAATTAGGTATAAAAGTAAAACAGTGTAGGAGATTTTTGACCAATCTCCTCCTTACAATTCTGCAAACTGCCAACTGAGTTACATTTGCACAGCCCAAATGCGCCGGCTTCCCGGTGCCCGGCAGGCCAGCGATGTGGGGTCACTGTCCTTCTTCCGCCGGCCTTTATCTAAAAAAAAGTCCGGTACGTCCCCATGTTTTTACCTTGCCGCTTCCTGCGTTTCCAGCGAATTGGCTCCACAGGAGAATAAGGTTAACTTCAATCAGAACATACATGAATCAGTTCATTAAATTCGTATTTGCCTCCTGCTTAGGTGTGGCGATTGCCATAGTAGCAATCGGAGCTTTGTTGTTTTTTATTGCAATGGGGATAGCTGGCAGTGCCGGCAAACCCGAAGCTTCCGTTTCCGCCAATACGGTGCTCCACCTGACTTTTGGCCACCCCATTCCCGAACAGACCAACAATGTAGCAATGTCTCCGTTCGCCTTCAAAACCCAAAATATTCTCGGCTTGAACGACATCAAAGAAGCCCTCGAACACGCTGCGGAGGATAACAAAATTAAAGGCATTTTCTTAAACATGGACGACGGTTTTGGCGCCGGTATAGCCACGGCTGCTACTCTACGGAAAGACCTGGTCAAGTTCCGCAAAAGCGGCAAGTTCATCGTGGCGTATTCAAAATACTACTCGCAGGGCGCATATTACCTCTCGTCGGCTGCTGATAAAATTTACGTGAACCCAATGGGTGGCCTTGATTTTCACGGGTTTTCGGCTATCATGCCTTTCTTCAAAAACATGTTAGATAAAATCGGCGTGAAGATGAACATCTTTTACGCCGGCGATTTCAAAGGTGCTACTGAGCCTTACCGCCTTAATAAAATGAGCGAACAAAACCGCCTGCAAATGAGGGAATACCTCGAACCGGTTTACCGCAATTTCCTTGCAGATATTGGGGCATCGAGAAAAAAATCAGTGGCTGAACTCCGGCAGATTTCCGATGAGTTGAAGCTCCGCAAACCCGAAGACGCCGTGACGCTTGGCCTCGCCGATGAAGTGGGGTATCTCGACAACGCCATCTCCAATATGAAACAACGCATGGGCCTCAAAGACGATGACAAACTCAATACCGTATCCCTCGAAGATTATTCCGCCAACATTGAGAAAAAGAAAGACTATTCCACCAAAAACATTATCGCCGTGCTTTACGCCGAAGGCGCAATTTATGCCAACAACGGCGAGCGCGGCACCATCGTTGACAACAAGTACATCAAAACACTGCGGAAAATTCGGGAGGATGATAAAGTCAAGGCGATTGTTTTGCGGGTAAATTCCCCTGGAGGTTCGGCATTGGCTTCCGAAAATATCTGGCGAGAATTGATACTGGCTAAAGAGGCCGGCAAGAAGATAGTGGTTTCAATGGGCGATTACGCCGCTTCCGGCGGCTATTACATCTCCTGCATGGGCGACAAAATTGTAGCCGAACCCAACACCCTGACTGGCTCCATCGGCGTTTTCAGCATGCTGCCAAACGCAAAGGAGCTTTTTGAAGATAAATTGGGCATTACCTGGGATACCGTGAAAACCACCAAACACTCCACAGGAATGAATGCGTTCCTTGATATTGACGATGCCGAGCGAGAGTACATGACCGAATCAACTCTCGATGTTTACGAAAAATTCTTGCACAGAGTGGGGGAGGGGCGCCACATGAGCCGCGACAGCGTACACAGCATTGCTCAAGGCCGGATTTGGACGGGCACTAAAGCGAAAGAAATCGGGCTTGTAGATGAAATCGGCGACCTGGATAGGGCCATAGCACTGGCCGCTGAACTCGCCGGAGTTGATAAATACAGGGTTTCAGAATTTCCTCACCAAAAGGAAGCCTTGCAGGAATTTATTGATGAAATTACCGGCCAGGGCGACGACGATGCGGTGGAATCGCGGGTGCTCCAGCGCCAAATGGGCGATTATTTCACCTATTACAAACAGTTGCGGGAAATGGTGAACACCAAGGGTGTTCAGGCGAGGTTGCCATTCCTGCCTTTTTTTGAATAAACTTCTCTCACAAAATGAGAGCGGGCTGCGATGGAGTATCACAGCCCGCTCTTTTGTTGAGCCTTCTGCGCCTTGTCATTCATTTAGGTAATCTACCTCACTATTCATGCGCATGCTTAGAGCTTGTTTGCGTTTTGGAACGAGTGAGGAGGAGAGATTCCTTTTGGTTTGCTACAACGAAAGCACCCTTATTTCCATCCCCTCAAATTCCGCTCGTGTCAACAGCCGGTGTGCTTGCGCAAAAGCAATATGGTCCTCCCGGAAAATGTGCAGCTTCAACAGCTCCACCAGCGTCTTGCCCTGTTCGATGGCGGCATCCAGCACTACTAAGCGGGAATTGGCATCGGGCAGGCGCATGGCCAGCCCAAAGAAATTGAACACCACAGCGGCGAGCTGAAGCGCCTTCGTGTGGTCGTCTTCCAGGATGTTCACCGCCGTGAGGGCATCGGGGCCTTTGCCGTGCTCGCCATTTTCAATCAACCGTTGGTGCAGCAAGGGGAATAGGGTGGCCTCCTCTCTCTGGTTGTGCTTGACGATGTTGTTGTCAAAAAAATGAAAGAAATCGCGGAGCTGGCCATCCGCCGCCCTGTCGAGGCCCGTGTTTTGGATGCGGAGCAGCGCCTGCTCGAAAGCGTCCAGTTCTTTGATGGCCGCCTTGTGCTCGTCCACCAATTGTTGCAGGAACGGGTGCATGTCCTCGTAAGCCACGGCATCCATGCTTGGTGGCGAGTAGGCGTCGGGCGGGTCCATGGGGGAGAGTTCCGCTTGCTCCGACTGCCATTCCACCATTCGCCTGAGCGGGTCAACTTCGTTGGTAGTTTTTAAATCAGTCATTTTTTGTGTGGTGCAGTTGTTAATCTTTCGGTTCATAAATATCGTCAATCCATGACAGCAGCGCCATCGTGGACGGGAAGCCGATGGTGGGCAGGGCGAGGAATGCGATGTGCTGCAATTCTTCCTTCGTAGCGCCCGCTTTCACGGCTTTTCGGATGTGCGAATGAAACGCCCCTTCGAGCATAGCCCCGCCGGAAATCGCCACCTTTACCAATGCGCGGGTCTTTTCGTCCAAAGGCCCGGCTTTGTGAACGGCGTCGCCAAGGTCGGAGTAGGCTTTGCCTATTTCGGGGAATTTTTCCATGAAGCGGGTGAAGCGCTTGGGTATTTTATCTTTTGGTGTTGGCATGGTTGAATTAGATTTTTGGATGAGTATTGGTCAAAAAAAGTATTCCCTCAGAAATGAATGATAGTTCTCCCAAAATGCCCGGTTCTTTCGGGCGGCGGGGGTTTTGAACCCCGCGTTTCTGAACCGAAAACGCATCCCGGCATTTTGCCGGGAAAAACCCTGCCGCTCGAAGAACTAAGTAACCAACACAAATTATTCGATACTTTAAAACCTATAGTGGCGAAGCCACAACCAAACATAAAACTTGTTTCTTAAACACAATAGGCACATAGTCCACATAAGTCATACTTTTGAACGCCAGGTTTTGTCCATTTGACATTTGCTATTAAACTTTAGCCATCCGGGTAATCGGGATGCAGCCAGAACCAAATAGGCTTA
>SCUG01000194.1 GCA_004297645.1 Saprospiraceae bacterium
CCAAAGTGGCTTTCCGTAGGCAACTTTTATCTCCGGTGATAATTTCACGGTGATGCGGATGGAGAGTGGGTCTCCAAAAACAAGTTTCGATTTTTTTTGTAAAAGATACGTGGTCTTGATCGTGGAAAATACCAAATGCATGGGCGTATTCCCTTTGGTTTCATCTAAAATCGCCAGGATGCGCTCGAGCGGAAAATCATTCGGGTTGGCTCTCATCTCCACCTCAAGGGTAGGGTTTATGGAAAGGGCCACGGAGAAATAACAGGGCGAAAAGCCATAGGCTTCGAGTTGGGGAAGAATGGATACCCATTTGTCAATAATTTGAAACCCCTTTGCTTTGGCGGCATCGCCAATGGATGCCGCCTGGTCCTTAATCATGTCGCCGGCCTGCTGAATGGATTCTTTGAATTTGTCGAACATCTTATTGCGAGTTTATGTCAGCCAAAGGTAGTAAAAATTGCCAGCGAAAAAGGCAATGGCACTCGTCCAAGTTTCCGGGAGTTTGCTCTATGAAAAACGGAATTGCGCCACGAAAGATGCTTTCTTTGGCCCGTTCGTACCGCCACCTTTCAGGTAGAGGCTTTTTATTTTCTTACGAAAAACACATGTATGCCCGTACTCGATATTCGAAATTTGACCAAAAAATATGGCTCCCTCATTGCGGTAAACGACCTGTCGTTGCAGGTAAACAAAGGCAGCGTATTCGGAATCCTGGGACCGAACGGCAGCGGCAAAACTACCACCCTCGGCATCATTCTCGGCATCATCAAAGCCAACCGGGGAACCTACACCTGGTTTGATGGCCAATACGGCAATGACGAAAGGCTGCACCTCGGAGCGCTTCTCGAAACCCCGAATTTTTTCCCGTACATGAGCGCTGCCCAAAACCTGGAAATTGTGGCCCACATAAAAAAAATCAAGGCTCCCCGCATTGACGAAATCCTGGAACTCGTCAACCTCGCCGGGCGCAAACACTCCCGCTTCAGCACCTTTTCATTTGGCATGAAACAACGGCTCGCCATTGGCGCAGCCTTGGTTGGCGACCCCGAAGTACTGCTGTTCGACGAGCCTGCCAACGGCCTCGACCCACAGGGCATCGCCGAAGTGCGGGAGCTGATGCAGCGCATAGCTGGCGAGGGCAAAACCATTATCATGGCCAGCCACATCCTCGATGAGGTGGAAAAGGTTTGCAGCCACGTGTCCATTATAAAACAAGGCAGGCTGCTCGCCACGGGCGAAGTCGGAGCTATTCTCAACTCCGACCGGCAGGTGGACATCGGCGCTGCCAACCTGACCCGGCTGCGGGAGCTGTTGGCCAAGGTGGAAGGCGTGCGAAAAATCGTGGAAAAAAACCATCACCTGACGCTATATGTGCAAGAAGGCACTGACACTGCTGCCCTCAACGAACTGGCCTATCGCAGCGGCATCGTGCTTACGCA
>SCUG01000195.1 GCA_004297645.1 Saprospiraceae bacterium
TGGCGTTCTGAAATTCACACTTGACAACATTCTCCTGTTACCAGACGGCAGCGCTGACTCCAAAGGGTTTGTCAAATTCAAGGTTTCCCAGAAACCCGGGAATCCCGGCGGAACACTCATCCCTAACAGCGCGGCTGTCTTTTTAGGGTTCGATGCGCCTGCACAAACGGCCACATACACCCACGTTGTGTGCGATACCTTTTTCAACTGCCTGATGATAATCACGGGTACCGAAGAGCCGCTCATTCCGGGCGTTGAAATAAATGCGTACCCCAATCCATTCGCCTCGGCAATAGTGTTCGAGACGAAGGGGGTGCCGTTCCAGACTTTGAAAATTTACGTGTTCGACATGAAGGGGCAGCTCGTCCGGCAGCAACAGTCGGCCGGCAGCAGTCTGTCTCTGCCCGGAAACGGGCTGGCAGCAGGCACCTACACCTACCGCTTAGAGGCAGACGGAAAGCTCTTGAATACGGGTAAAATTATTGCGCAATAGCGTGTTGGCTTGTTGGCGTTTTAGGCCAACAAGCCAAAAGATAAACCGATTACATTTTTTTCAAACCGATTACCGTTGAAACCGGCTAATAAGCAGCCAAAACCAGAGACCGATTTCCCAAAACCGATTCTTGCGGCGTATTGGTAGGTTGGTGTGACAGCTTTAAACCTGAAACACCAACCTCCAAAAGCGTCCATGTTCCAAAAAACTGATTTCCCAATTCCGATTTCCCATTGACCGATAGTGCGAGGGAATCGCTCCGGCGAAACCCACGAACCTGTCCGAAGTTCCCCCCATAACTGAGGGGGGAACTTTTTCACCCCACAGGCAAGCGCCACCGAAGACCAACCAATTGAAGATTAAAGGACTTTTTTTCATGAGATTATAGCTTGTCGAGTCGTGTCCGTACCCCGGCACGACTTTTTTATTGGGGATGGAGTGGAGGAGTGATTCTGATACTTTCTTTCGTAACTTCGTCTCAACGACGAACCAATCATTCTTCATCAAAACAAGAATCGCTATGCTAAAAGAATTTAAAGAATTTGCCATGAAAGGCAACCTGATAGACATAGCCATTGGCTTTGTCATGGGAGTTGCCTTTGGAAAAGTAGTTACTGCCTTCACCCAAGGTATCGTTGCCCCGCTCGTCGGACAGCTCGTCAGTGGTATAGACTTCAACAGCATGAAGTGGGTGATAAAACCCGCCGAAGCGGGTGCAGACGGGGTGGAAACCGCCGCCGAAGTCGCCGTGCTTTATGGTGCTTTCATCACGACCATCATTGACTTTCTAATCGTAGCCTTCGTGATGTTCCTCGTCGTGAAGGGCATCAACAAGGCTAAGAAAAAAGAAGTAGAAACAACTACCGAACCACCGGCGCCTCCTGCTGATATTAAACTACTGGAAGAAATCAGGGATTTGCTGAAGAAGAAATAATCCTAAGTAGCTGCATTGCTAAACGCCCCGTTGGAAATTCCAGCGGGGCGTTTTTGATGCAATACTCAACGTCAATAAGATTTAAACCCTTTCAAAACTCGCTGCTCCTCGGCGCTCCCAGCAGCTCGCGTATGTGGCCGGCTACCTGCTTGGCACGGGCACGGAGTTCCCCTTTTTTGCCCGCCAGATTTCCCTCATTCACCGCGAAATCGTGCATTTGGATGTGCAGGCGTAGCGCATTGCCGGTGCCCGAAGGGCGCACGGTGAGATGGTTCAATTCGTCGCCGAAATAAAAACGCACACCTTCGTCGGGGAATACCCAGTCCGGCGTCGGTGGATAGACGTGGTCGTACTTGCCGGTGCGGTACATCACCACATTGCTCACCGGGAGGCCGCCGATTTTGAGGCCACCAGCTTTAGCTATTTGGTAATACCCCAACGCCCGGCGCAGGATGGCCTTTTTCATGCGGTCGCCCTCAATGCCCGGATACTCGCCGTCAATGGGGTCCGGCTCGTAGTGGTTGTAAAACAACCCGATTCCCGGGTCGAGGTAAATGTGTTTGTCAATCAGCTCATAAAGGCTGGAGCCTTGGTCTTTCGCCCATTGGGCGATTTCGGCGACGAGGATGGCGGCGAAGGTGCCGTCTTTATCGCGCACGTGGCCCTTCTCACCGAGCGAGCCTTTGTCTTTCGGTGGGTAGCCGAGCAGCGAGAAGCCATTGCTTTGCTCGAAAGCACCGAGGTTGTAGGTGCGGTTTTTATTCATCCCCAAGGTTTCGAGCACCACCATATCGGTGAGCGGGTCGTTGGGGTCTTTTTTGCCTTCGGTCAGGCCTTCGGCCAATTCGCCGTACCAGCTATCGCGCACGGCTGCTGAAAGCGCAGCAAAGCCCACCCAGGTTTTTATGACCCCCACGCCATACTTTTTCGCCAGCAACACCAACGCATCGGTGGTAGTGTGCGAAAGCACGATAAATGCCTTGTCTTTTTCAATGCTTTTATCCAAATGCAGGCGATACCACAACAGCAGTGACCACACCTCGTCGGCAGGCAGCAAGGCATAGTCTAAGCCACCGAAAATAGCGCGCTGGGCCACCGGCACCTTGGCCGTCACCCCTAACCTGTCGGCGTCGGGGTCGGTGCCGATGAGCACGTCGAGGCCGCCCCACTTATCGGGATATTCCGACTTGAAAGCTTCGACGGCGATTTTGCCGGCGCGGCGGTCGCCGGGGTCGGGCTGCTGTTCTTTGCCGGGGTCGCTGTTGAAACTTGGGAACAAGCCGTTCAAATCGTACAGCCCATTTTTATGGATAATGTCTATGTTTTTAAACCCGATTTCACCCAACAGCCTCGGCACCGCGATGCGGCCTGCTCCGTGGTAGGCGCAGAAACCAATATTCAGGTTCTTGGCAGATTCGGCGTCTTGCAGCAAAAACGCCTTGATGTGTTCGCGGTGAGCGCCGTGGATATCGAGGTGTTGCTCGTGGCCATAATAATTCACGCCATCGAGCTTCTCCTCACCGCCGAGCCAGACAACGCGGCCTTTCGGAGCGGTTTCGAGCGGCATGAGTTTGATGTCGCCACTGGTTACTTTTTGGATATAGTTGTTGTACATGTCGCTGCGCTCATCCGGGTCGAACTGGGAGCCGTTGCCGCCGCACAATTTGTAGCCATTGTACCGGTAGTCGTTGTGGCTGGCGGAGAGCAGGATGCCCATACCAGCCCTTACATACGGGATGGCGAAGGTCACCTCCGGGAACGGGCAGGCTTCGTCGAACATGTAAACAGTGAAGCCAAAAGCGAGGAACTCTTCGGCGATGATTTTGGCAAAATCGGCCCCGCGGATGCGACTATCGTAGCCGATAACAATTTTATCAAGGCCCTTCTCCCGGCCAAACTGTGCCACGCCTGCGCTGGTGAGCAGCAGCACGATGTTGTTGATGGTGTTCGGGCCTTTGAGAATGGGCGCATCGAGGCCCTCTTCTTTCAGCCGCACGATGCTCTCCCGGTCGCCCGCCATGAAGCCGCGGATGCCGCCGGTGCCGAAGCTCATCTTCTTGCGAAATGTGTTCACGAGTTCTTCCCATTTACCTGCATCCACGGCCGACATGATGCCGGTTCTGACGTTTGGGGAAATGCGGAGGAAGTTCTCATCGGTCAGCCATTGGCGCAGGTAGGTCAAGGTGTTTTTCTTCGCCATGTCGTAGCTCTGGCGGTCAATTTTTCCGGCGTTCAGGGCGGCGTCCAAATAGCCGTTGACGCCTTTTTCGATTTTTGAAAAATCAATGTTGCTCATCAGTGTATTGTCAGGTTTATGGTTTTTGGATGTCTGGTTTGCCTGCGCTTTTCCGGGGTATCCTTTCGGTGCGGCAAACCGGAACTCCACGATAATCGGATGGCGGCGAATATACGGGATTTGGCATTTCCGGCGGGAATGAGAGGAGGGAATTGTTGCCTGCGAATAGTTTCTGACTCCACTGTACCGCCTCAAAGTTTTGCCAAAAAATCTGAGACTACCTGTTCCAACAGGCCGCCGTCGAAAAACGCAGGGGACAAACCGGGGCACCTGTTCGCTTCCTTCAGGCCTTCGGCCAAATCCAAGTGGCCCTGCTCCTGCACACAAAACACACCCTGCCGGGAAAACCTGGCGGCCAGGTATTCCTGCTCCGTCTGCCCCGGCGTGGGAATGAGGATGGCAGGCCGGCCGGTTTTCGCCAAATCCATGATGCTGCTGTACCCGCTGCGGCCGATGAATACGCCGCTGGCGAGCAGGGCATTGTTCAACTCCTCCGACGCAAGGTGCGAGACGACCTCGATATTTTTTTCGATAAACTGCCGCACCATAGTCTCGGTTTTCCCCTGTACGACGAGGAAGCGGAAGGGAAGTCTTCGTGCCTGCCCGATTATTTCTTTCTCCAAATAGCTGCGCTGCGGTTCCGGGCCTGACAATACGGCAATGGCGTCGTATTTCCGGGGCACTTCGAAATTATGCATCCGGGAAAGAGCGCCAATGTATTTGAAACTTCCGGGTTCCTCCCCTGCTTGCGAGTGCCCCAATTCACCAGAGAGATTTGGCTCACCTTCCACGTCAGGTATCCAGCATTCATCGAAACGACGGAGGTAACGGCGGTTGAAGCGGTTGGCTATTTTTTCTAATAAAAACGAAGAGGCGGGAGAGTGGCCGGGCGTCGGGCAGCCGCTTTTTGCCACTTTGATATTCAACTGGTGCGTGATGAAAACGCTGCGCACTACCCTGCTGTGGCAGCCGTACCGGTTGTCGGAAATGATGCCACTGATTTCGTGGCGGGTGACGAGCTGGCGGGCAGCCTGGGTTTCCCGACAGGCAGCCCAAAGGATGCCGGGCAGTTGCCGGGTCATGTTCAAAATCATATTGGCACCGGGGTAATGAATATTATACCCAGGAAGCACGATAGCCGTCAGTGCTGGAAATTCCTGCCGTAGCAATGCCAATGCCCTGCCGTCGGAGGCAAGGACTACTTCGGCGCCCTGCTTTTGCAGCTCCCGGATGATGGGGATGCAGCGGGTGGCATGGCCAAGTCCCCAATTCAGAGGAGCGACAAGAATTCTTTTGGGCAAATTACTAAGTTTGTGGTTCACGCAAATTTAGCTTTCCATGAAGAATAACCGCCGGGCGTTGGTAGCCTTACTTTTTTTTGTAATGGTCGTTTTGCTGGTGAGTTGCCGTGCCGGCGATTGCGGGTGCCCATGATTCAGTGGGTAGTAAATAGCGGGCAGAATGTATTTTTGGCCTTTCGTTGTAGGCGGGGGATGAGCCTCACAAGACTCATCCCCCGGCCTGTGGCCAATATTAGCTCAACCTAATTTCATCTTCGGTTTCATTGAAAAACTTGAATTCCATCAGTGGACAGCTATTTTCGGACGTGATTTTTATCCACTTATAGAATTTGAAAAACCACTTCATCTGAATACTGGGGAAGCCTTTTTTCAGAAAGGCCTCCACGTAGGGGTGGGTTTTCAACGTCAGCTTTGCTTTGGGGCCTGACTGCATGATGAAGCTCAAATCCCGCTCAATGTCGTCGGTAAGTAAAATCGTGGGATTCACTTTACCTGTGCCATTGCAAGATGGGCAAACCTCGGTAGTATTTATTTTCACCTCCGGCCGGACCCGCTGACGGGTGATCTGCATTAGGCCGAATTTGCTCAACGGCAGGATGGTATGTTGGGCACGGTCGGATTTCATGGCAGTACGCATTGCTGCAAAAAGCCTCTTTTTGTGCTCGGTGTTGCGCATGTCAATGAAATCAATGATGATGAGGCCGCCGATATCGCGCAGCCGCATTTGCCGCGCGATTTCTTCCGCTGATTCGAGATTCACACTGAGCACCGCTTCATCTTGGTTTTGGCTGCTCATTTTATGCCCGCTGTTCACATCAATCACATGCATGGCCTCAGTACTTTCGATAACGAGGTAGGCGCCGCTTGCCATCGTGGCAGTCTTGCCAAACGAAGATTTGATTTGGCGGGAAACGCCATGCACATCGAAAATAGGCCGCCCTTTTGAATAGTAAGAAACGATGTCCACCTTATCGGGGGCAATGTTTGCAAGAAAACTCTGGATATTCTGATAGAGTTGCTTATCGTTGACGACGATTCGGTTGAAAGAGTCGTTGAGAATATCGCGAAGAATGCTGCTCGTTTTATCCAGCTCACTGAGCAATTTTACGGGAGGGTGGGCATTTTTAAGTTGGGTATAAATATCCTCCCATTTGCTGACCATCATGGCGAGTTCTTCATGCAAATCCTGCACTTTTTTGCCCTCGGCAGCCGTGCGAACGATGATACCGAAGTTTTTGGGCCGGATGCTCTCCATGAGGTTTTTCAGCCGCTTGCGCTCCTCGGCGTTGGCTATTTTTTTTGAAACAGCAATGATGTCGGTGAATGGAGTGAGGACAATATAACGCCCCGGAATGGTGATTTCACAGCTCAAACGCGGGCCTTTTGTGGAAATGGGTTCTTTTAGTACCTGCACCAAGATGAGTTGCCGCCGGGTGAGTACTTGGTCTATTTTCCCAGTTTTGATGATTTCAGGTTCCAGCTTGAAATTGTCGAGTTTGTAGGTATTTATGCTCCCCGAGGCAGCACTGTTGGTGTACTTGATAAGGGAGCGGAGTTTTGGCCCCAAGTCTGTATAGTGAAGGAAAGCTTCCTTATTATGGCCAATATCTACGAATGCAGCATTGAGGCCCGGCATGAGTTTGACCACTCTGCCGAGAAATATGTCACCCACGGTGAAGTTGTTGTTGGTTTTTTGATGGTGCAATTCTACGAGTTTGCCTTCCTCAAGAAGTGCAATTTCAACTTCATTAGGCGCAGAATTGATTATTAATTCTTTTTCCACGATGTGTTATTTTAACACCGGAAAGGGTTTTGAAATAGCTCTGGAGACAAATGGCAAAACCCTTCACCGGGATTTTAGTCATTACAGGGCATGTGGAGCAAAATGGCAAGCAGGGATAGAGGAGCAAAAACAACGGTCTGGACAATTAGGCTGGAAAAGTGCGCCTGCTAGCCATTCTTCGTTCGGGGTGGTGTGTGTGTCATTGGGCGATTTAAGCGTTTCTTCATACACTAATGGCATCACAAACAGGCTTCTGCATTTATTCTTAGTCAACTGCACAGGTCAAAAGGTTTGTGGCAGACCGGGGTTAAACTACATTCTTCCGCCTCAAATCGTGCTACTTCTACTTTCAAGTTTGTTCACAAAATCCCTTTGATTAAGGGATATAATTTGTTGGGTCTTAAACGTTCCACCCTAAGGTGATTTAGATCTATCCAGATGCTCCTGCCTGCTATTAATAGCTGGCAATATTCACTATAATGACCTGTAAAATTCTCGGTTCTAAAAGGGGTTGTTCGGGGCAGTTGGCAACGCCGGTTTTCCCGGCATTGCTAACGCCTTACATCACAGATACAAACCTAACGGTTCTTCTTCTTGTGACGGTTTTTACGAAGTCTCTTTTTACGTTTGTGTGTAGATATCTTATGACGCTTACGCTTTTTACCACAAGGCATAACAGTATTTCTTTATTAAGTGATTAAAATAGGTTATTAAGTCAAGTGGCCAGGTTGTCATTCCTTTTGGGAATCCTTGAACCAAAAGTCACTTTATCGATAGTTCTTCACATTTTTTTCGGGCCGCTTCCGCTTTGGGCGCGTCGCCGATACCGGAATAGGCATCTGACAGCAAACAATTTACTTCGGAGTTGTCTGGCTCGATGGCAATGGCTTGTTGCAGGCGCTGTATTGCTTTTTCAAATTGTGAGGTTTTTAACGCTAGCCTTCCTAATTGGGTTAATACCAAGACGTTCTGCGGGTACTGTTTATTCATATCCACCAACATCATAATCCCCTTCATGGGATTTTCTTTGAGTGGCATTTCGGTATAAACCAAGGCCATGTTTACTTTGTGCTGTAAATTGGAAGGGTTGAGAGACGCTGCATTTTCCAAGGATTGTATAGCATACTGCCTGCAATAGCTCCTCACTTTTTCCTCCTTTTCGCGCTGCACACAAATGGAGTATGTAGTACCAGCGATGGACCAAGCATCTTCCGTCTTAGTCAATCCGGCGATTTTTTCAGCATAAAAACCGGCAATTGCAGGCTTATTAGCATCGTACCATGCGCTAGATAATTTCTTATAAATTTCAATTTTCATGGAATCGGACGAAGCATTAACCAATTCGGATTCCAATGTCAGCACTTTTGCAGACTCTTGGATTCCCAAGCTTCCTTTTGCTTCATTCAGCAAGGCAATGGCATCAGTACTCGTCGCTGCTAAAGCCCTTCTATTTTCTACTTCTTTTTGTGCATTGGGTTTGGTATCAAATCCCCAAAAAAGCACCAGAAATAATGTGCCTGCCCCTAAGAGTACACTCCACTGCATCTTTGTCATGGTCACTGAATATTCTATTCAATATCAAAGTAGGGAAGGCTACCAAGTTATTAAGTATAGCGCGCAGAGGGCAACGCTGGCCCTAATCCTCATCCTCGTTTGGTAGGTGGTTGACGCTTTCTTTTACCTGCTCGGTAAAAATCTTTGCAGGTTTGAACGCCGGAATGTAGTGTTCCGGAATTTCAATCGAAACGTTCTTTTTGATATGACGCCCCACTTTTTTCTTTCTTTTTTTAATGATGAAACTGCCAAACCCCCGGATATATACGTTCTCCCCACCAGCTAAAGAACCTTTAACGGATTTGAAAAACTCTTCGAGACTTACCAGTACGTCCACTTTCGGTACGCCTGTTTTCTCTGAAATTGCTGTTACTAAGTCAGCTTTTCTCATCTTATATAATTGGTTTAGAATGAGTCGCAAAAAATAATCTGGATGGTGTAAAACGAGGGGCAAATTTCGTATTTTTTTCCTTTCTCCGAAATTTATTTTTACAATTTTCACTAATTATCAAGGATTTACACGCCCTATAAAGCTCCATGTCTGCGATATGGCCTTCTTTCAGCCACTAAACTTTATTATTCTATTTAGTTTATTGCCCCCTTATCTATCTTTGCCCACTGCATGAACCTTCCACTATGCGATAGAGTAGTGGCGGGTGAACATGCGGCTAAAAATCTACACTATTATGTTATTATCAATGACCGGCTATGGCCGGGCTACACATGCCTTTGGCGCAAAGTCCATCAATGTAGAACTTCGTTCTCTGAACAGCAAATATACCGATGTACGTTTGAGAGTTCCTTCCAATTTTAGAGAAAAAGAACACGATTTGCGCAGTCTTCTCACCAAGAGATTGCAGCGGGGAAAAATTGAAATGGCTATTGAGGTAACTTCCCATACCGGAGAAGATGGCTTTGGTCTCAATGTTCCACTTTTCAAACGCTACTATCAGGAACTGTCGGCCATAGCCGATGAACTGGGATCCTCCAAAGAGGGCCTGATGCAGGCCATCTTAAGGATACCAAATGTCGTCGGTGCTGAACAAGCTGACATTGACGAAAAAGAATGGGAGGCGGTTGAGGAGGCCATGGAGATGGCTTTTGAAAAATTCGAGAACTTCAGAAAGGCCGAAGGTGCCTCCTTGGAAGAAGATCTGCGATTGCTGTGTGCCAATATTAAGGCAGCATTGGCAGAGGTGGACCCGTTCGAAAAAGAGCGGGTGATCCTGCTCCAAAACCGGCTGCGGCAAAACCTCGATGAGTTCTTGGGTAAAGACAATGTGGACGAAAACCGCTTTGAACAGGAGGTCATTTTTTACCTCGAAAAAATTGACATCAACGAGGAAAAGGTGCGCCTCGGCCAGCATTGCAGCTATTTCCTGGAGCAACTGGATACCGCTAAAATTTCAAAGGGCAGGACGTTGAGTTTCATCAGCCAGGAAATGGGCCGTGAGATCAACACCCTCGGCGCCAAAGCATATTCTGCCGATATCCAGCGGCTTGTGGTGAGAATGAAAGACGACCTTGAAAAAATCAAAGAACAAATTGCCAATATCGTTTAAACCTGACTTACAGGTTTAGTAACGTGTTCAAAATAAGATGTGTGTTTTTTCGGCGGCTCCGCCGCCGAAAAAACACACATCTTATTTTGCGCACGTTCCTTAGCCTCGAAGGATTTCCAATACTTTGTAGGAAATCCTATTATTACCCGGCAAACCAACACAATAACTTTTCGTGAAACTCATCATCGTGACAGCACCCTCCGGGGCGGGTAAAACTACCATTGTAAAACACCTTTTGCACACTGTGAAAGACGTGGCCTTTTCTGTATCAGCCACCACCCGTCCGAAAAGAAAAAACGAGGTACACGGCAAAGACTACTATTACATTAGTGTAGATGGGTTCAAACAATTGGTCAAAGAGGGCGCTTTTATCGAGTGGCAGGAAGTGTACGAAAACCAGTTTTATGGAACCCTGCACAGCGAGGTGGAGCGCCTTTGGGCCGCTGGCAAACACGTCATTTTTGACATTGACGTAAATGGTGCCATGAACCTGAAAAATGTTTTTCCCAGCCGCACGTTGACGATTTTCGTAAAACCGCCCTCCCCGGATGCGCTTCTCCAAAGGCTCCGGCAGCGCAAATCAGAGACGGAGGAAAGTTTGAAAAAGCGAATCGACAAAGCCATTTACGAATTGACTTTTGAAAAAAATTTCGATATTGCGCTGGTTAACGACGTATTGGAAGAGGCCTTAGACAATGCCGTGAAAATCGTCCGGCGCTTTTTGGTGGGCTAAATAAAAACTGCCACCTTCCTTCCACGCTTCGAAACGCAACTTACTTAGTCATGCAAACCTTAATAACAGAAGGTATAAAAATCAGCGTAGAGCCATTTTACTTGCCTAATGAATCACTGCCGGCAAAGCAAAAGTACGTCCATGCCTACCGGGTGACCATTGAAAACCAGAGCCGGCACACCGTGCAATTGATGCGCCGAAATTGGCATATCGTCGAATCCAGTGGGTTGAAACGGGAGGTGGAAGGTGAGGGGGTTATCGGCGAGCAACCTGTGCTGGCCCCCGGCAAAAGTTACCAATACACCTCATGGTGCCCGCTGATGACCGATTTGGGCAAGATGTACGGCACTTACACCATGCAAAGGCTACCCGATGGCGAGACCTTTAAAGTGCGGGTGCCCGAATTCCAATTGGTGCCGCCTTTCAAGATGAATTGACAAATTCCACCCACAAAAAAAGGGCGAAGCTGTAGCATACAACTTCGCCCTTTTCTTTTGGCCCTGCCAATTATTTCACCAGGTGGTACGTGTACTGAATGCGTTCGAAAATCGGAGCGCCGGTTTCAGGGTCCAGATTTTTCAGGTAGATGTCCACGTCAACGGTTTCGTCTTCGTCCTTTTTTGAGCTGTCGAAAACGACCTTGATGGTGCCTTTGCGGCCGGGCTTTACTTCGGCGGTGGAATAATCCAAGGTAGTACAATCGCAACCGGAAGCGATGTCAATGGCCAGAGGTACTTCGCCGAGGTTGGTAAAGGTGTAAACATGTTCGCGGATTTCACCTTTTTTGACATTTCCAAAATCCACGATGCGCTCATCGAATTGCATGATGGGCAATCCCTTGAGGTCTTTCTTGCCATAAAGCGAGGAGAGCGGGTGTATTTGAGGTGCTTGCTGAGCGGCCTGTTCTATGCTGGGAAATGAAGGTATGCTATCGCCGCCAGGGGTTTGATTTTTGTGCAGACGGTTACTGGGCGAAGGCTTTTTGCCGCCGTCTTTGGGCTGTTCCTTCGGCAGGTTTTCATCCACCTTTCGGTTGCCAATTTGAATCAGTTTTTCTTCTTCGATGGTAATACTGGTTGGGCCTGATAATATGGTGAACTCCGTGCGCCGGTTCACCTGGTGCGCCGCTTCAAATTTTGTGGTATCCGGCAAGAGGGCATTTATAAAATCTTCGGTGAGTACGTTGCCCTCTTTGAGGAAGGGGTTTTTCTGCACGATGCGGGCGTCCACTGTTTTCGGCACACTTTCGCCATAGCCCTTCGCCACGATGCGCTTGCGGTCAACACCCTTGTTGACCAACCAACGGCGGGCCGATTCGGCGCGGCGCTGGGAGAGGTCGCGGTTGTATTGGTCGCCACCGCGTGCGTCAGTGTGCGAAGACAGCTCGATAACCATCTCAGGATATTGGCCCATCAATCCCAAAATCAGATTCAAATCAGGCTCGGCAGTTTTAAGGATTTTGTCATCGTCGAAATCGTAATAAATGTTTTCCAAAACAAAAGGCTCCTCTTTGCGAATGGTGATGGTTTTTCGACCGGGTTTCATGTCCAGTCTTTTATCAAAAGTCTTAGAGTCGTACAAGCCCACCGTGTTAAAATCTATGGTGTCATTTTCGTAATTATCAGCGGAGCCGATGAGCAGGTAGGATTTGTCGAGTTCGAGAGGCGATTCGAAATTGTTGCCGCTTTTGTTGGTCTTGGTCTCGATGAGCTTATTGCCGTTTTCATTTACCTCATATAATTCAACGGAAACGCCATTGAGAGGTTCCTTGGTTTCGAGGTCGTACGACAGAGCCACGAGGTTGGCCTCGATTTTCTTGAGTATGATATTATAAATGTCGTCGGTAGTGGTTCTACTCATGAGAGAGCGTGCGCCTTCGGCAATGCGGTTGGAGGTAAGAAGCCCGTGGTAGCCTTCTTTATCCAACATAAAATAAAGGTCATCGGCAGACGAGTTGTAGGGCAGCCCCATATTTTGGGGTTTGCTCCACATGGTGCCATTCCAGGTGCTCATGAAGATGTCGTAGCCGCCAATGCCGGGGTGGCCGGTGGAGCTGAAATACAAGATGCCATCGCGGTAAAACGGGGTATCTTCATCACCTACGGTGTTTATTTTCGGGCCGAGATTAACGGGGTCAGCGTATTGGCCGTTGCCTTTGTAGGTGGCGTAATAAATGTCGTAGCCACCCTGGCCACCTTCCATATTGGAAACAAAAAACATCACCTCTTTTCCAAATAGTTCACCGACGCAGGGCGATTTGGCGATGTAGTCGCCGTTGAGGCTTTCCACTTCTTCGGCGGGCTTCCAGGAGCCGCCACCACCGGTACTCACGAAGATTTTACTTTCCGTGAGCACGTTGCCGGTGAGCAACGCCCTGTTAAAGAACAGGCGTTTGCCATCGGGTGAAAGGGAGACATTCACGTTGTGAAAGCCGGGCCGGTTGATGCCTTCGTCAAGGGGCTTTGGCTCACCCCATCCTTTGTCACTACGTGAAGACTGGAGGATCTTGGTGGGCACATCCTCCACGTTTTTTTCGTCTATCACTATCAGGTCATTGGTACCGAAGCCGGCAAAAAACATCTGTTTGTTGTCATTACTCAGCCAGGGGGAATACTCGGAGTTTTGGGTGTTAATTTCTTTGCCGCAATGCAGCACGTTGACCCCGTCCTGGGGTTTGGCAACTTTGGCAAACTCGCAACCCACTTTTTCCAACTCCGCCAGTTCAATGCGCACGGGGTCCTTAGCTGTTTTCAGGTACTTGTCGAACTCCTCGATGGCTTCGTCATATTTGCCCTCCATTTTCAGGGAACGGGCGTATTCGAAGGCTTTGTCCTGCCATTTGTCTAAGTCTTTATTGCGCTTGTTGGGGCGAAGTGCCCGGCTGTACCACCGCGAGGCATCTTTGTAGTCCCGCAAGTTGTAATTCAGGTCAGCCATGAGTATGGCAAGGCTGGCATCTTTGGATTCTTCATAGGCCTGCTCGTACCATTCGAGCGCACGATAGTAATCTAATTTCTGCATCTGCTCCTCCGCCATGGTTATCATCATGGCGTAAGTGGGGCGGTTAACAGGCTGCGCCAAAACGGCAACCCCGTTTAATAATAAGGCAAGGAGTAGTATTTGATTTTTCATAAAAAAATGGAAGAAGGATAATCAATGTGCAATGAACTATTAGCAATGAGCAATGTAATTGCTCATTGCTAATTGTTCGTTGAATTAAAGGTGCGGACCGATGATGACGGGCTTCACGACAGGTTTTTTGTAAATCTTTCCAATGTAATAAACGGCAATTTCAAACCCTCCTTTATAATTGTTGGCTTCGTTGAGTGACGAGAGAGTGACGTCATAGGCCAGCGCCGCTTTGAGCGAGCCATAGTCCATGCCGAGGAGCACTTGTCCGGCGTCGTTTGAGCGATAGCCAAGACCGAAATTCAGTTTGATATTTTTTTCGGGCTTTAGCAGGTAGCCCGTCCAGGCGTGCACCTGAAACTGGCTCGCCGGGTCTATATTGGTGTAATAAACTTCGGGCGTCAGCGACCATTTCCCGGTGAGCGGGGTGTTCAGTTGGGCATGAGCTGTGAGGCGCACCGGCAGGTCCACCACGGTAGATTTGAAATCGTACCGCGGCGTAGTGATGTGGCGCATAGAAAATCCAATGTTGAAGTTGGTGTTGTTATTCACCTTGGATGAAAACAGCAGTCCCCCATTTATGTCGGAGTAATCTTTTTTAGGCTCTGCCTTGCCAGAGCTGGGGCCTCCGCCAGTCTGTCCAACGACCTCATCATCGGTGGAGGGGTTGGCTACGCCGGATTGCACCTGTTCGAGGTAATCGGCAAACTCGAGGCCTCCAACATTCTTGAGAGTGCGTTGTACCTTTCCCCATTGCACGCCGAGGGTCAGTACGTTGTTGCTCTTTTTATCCAACGACAGGTGAAACGAACCGGAGAGTTGGAAAGAGGTCGTCTTCAATTTACCATCACCGGCTTGGTCCTGAAACATCAGCCCCCCAACTCCTACCCAATGGCGCTTGCCCACCATCACCACCGGGGCATCAATAAAAAAGGAGGGCGTTGAATAAGCGTTGGTGACTACGCTGCGCGTCTGGTCGCGGTAGAGGCCTCCGAGGCGGTAGGTGCCTTCATAGGCTCCTGTAAATGCGGGGTTGATGTGCAGGGGATTCATGTAGAACAAGCTGTTGTGGAGGTCTTGTCCATGCACGTGGGTCACGAAGGCGAAGGTCGCAAGTGAGAGTAAAAGTGTTTTTGTCAATCTCATATTTTATTAGGTTGAAAAATCAGGGTCTTTTCTGAACGCCCGAAGATATAGGTTTTCCTGCATAGGGAGTGAAAAGAAGATGCAAGTTAGCCGTTAAAGATTGTACACCAAACCGGAACCCGCCGGAATTTGCACAGGAAATGACACTTTTCGATAAATACTCCCGGTACCGTGCGTCAATCAAGGGGAAATGGCTGCCACTATTTTTTCCGTTTCGAGGTCGTTCATGCAGCGAAAATGACCACGGGGGCATCTTGCATACCCAATTTTTGAGCAAGGCCGGCAGGGCAGGCCCTGTACTTCAAAAATTGTGCTGTTCTCATAGCCCGACCCATCATACGGGATCATGCCGAAGGAGGGTACAGTGTTTCCCCAAATGGAAAGGATTTTCTTTTTAAAGGCTGCCGCAATGTGCATCATGCCCGTGTCGTGGGTGATGACGGCCGCTGCATCGCGAATGACCGCAGCCGATTCGTGCAGGCTGAGCTTACCGCAAAGGTTCACCACATGCGGGCCAGACTGTGCCACGATTTCATCGCCCTGTGCAGCTTCTGCCCCGCCTCCCAGCAAGACGATATTTTGTGAAATGCCATGGCAAATAGCCACTATTTTCGCCGTAGGCAACCGCTTTGTCTGGTGGGCTGCGCCAATGGCGAAAGCTATAAATTCAGTTGGCAATTGACGGCTGGCAGTTAGTGCTTCGGTTGGAAGATAATAGTCGGGGCCGTGGCCGTCGTTCGTCACGCCGAGAGGTTCGGCGGCCTTGAGGTAGCGTTCAACGAGGTGCAATTTGGGGAGCCGGTCTATTTTGAAATTTACCAACAGCCACTTCTTGAAATTGAGCTTGCCGAACGTTAAAGTTTTCACGCCCAGCCCCATCCGTACCTGCCAACTGCGCAGGTTTTTGTGCAGGTCAATGATGCAGTCGTACCGCTCCTTTTTCAATGCTGGCATCACTTCCGACACATTTTTCCCGATGGTAAAAACTTTGGAAATATGGGGATTGGCCTCCATTAGCGGCAGGTATTCCCGCTTCGTGAGAAAGTGAATTTCCACTCCCAACTGTTGTTTGAGGCAACGCACCACCGGTGAGGTCAGCACGATGTCGCCGATGGACGAAAAGCGGATAACGAGTATTTTGCGAATGCTTTTTTTCATGGTAAAAAATTAGGCATTTGGTGCGGAAATGGGGATGAGCTTTTGTGTGGGATACTGCGCTTGCAGCCGCTCGAAATCACGGGTAGTGCCAAGGATGAACCCGCCGCCGCCCGCACCGCAGACTTTGAGTTTAAATAAATCGCTCTCCAGCCCCGCCTGCCAAATGCCCCGGAATGCCGGGGGTATCAATTCATCCAAATGCCGGAATTGAAACGCTCCAATGCAATGCACGGCCTCGAACAGCGCAGCCCATTCCCCGCACAAATACGCTCCGATGGCCGCCTCGACTTGGGGCAGCAGCCGGGTCTGGCATTGCCGCCGGAAATCCTCGTTTTCCCATTTTTTTAAAAAATGAGCAATCAGGGGCGTGGCTTTTCTCTCGATGCCAGTGTCGAGAAGAAAGAGTGTGTAGGCGGGAGAGTGGAGAGATGGGGCCACTATCTCTATGCCGTTTTTTGTCAGCAAGATGGTTTTTTGGAGATAGCAAATGAGCGGGTCGGTGCCGCTGCTGGTGCCGTGGAAAAATCCCTCGGCCTGGGCAAACCCATTTTTCAATGCCGGAAGGTCGCTGAACAAGGCAGCCTGGTGGCTGAATCCGTCGAACACGGCCGCGACCAATGCGCCGGAACTCCCGGCCCCATAGCCCGTGGGTATGTCCGACTCGAACACAAGCCCTTCCATCAAGGCTGATTTGAATTTCGGCACATCGAGCGGTAGCAGAAGTTGCCCCCGCTGGTTCAGGCGCTCCAGAAATCCGGCGAACTGTGGCAGTTTCATCTGCTTTTTCACAAGCGCCTGACGGCCGTGCGAAACATCTAATTCCCAACGGCCGGAAAACAAGGGCAGCGGTACGGCCAGCGCCTGCGAACCCAGGTTCACGGTGTGCTCACCGAAAAGGAGGAGTTTGGCTGGATAGGTTTTCATCTGTAAAAACAGTGGGGACAAAAGTAAAAAGGTTTGAGAACCCTACTTTTGCATTTTCATAATTATACTTTTGAACGCCAGGTTTTGTCCATTTGACATTTGCTATTAAACTTTAGCCATCCGGGTAATCGGGATGCAGCCAGAACCAAATAGGCTTAGTACAAATAGTGAG
>SCUG01000196.1 GCA_004297645.1 Saprospiraceae bacterium
GCTAAGCCGATGGTATAATCTCCTTTGCCGCAGGCCAATTCGAGAGTCAGGGGGTGAGTGTTGCCGAAGTGGCGCTCCCGCCAAAGGCCTTTCAGTTCCACGTTTGCGCCATTTTCACCTGCCAGGCCCGGCGCCTTGGCATCGAAGTTTTCGTACACGTTGGGGAAAGAAAGTACCTCAGCGAATTTTTGGAGTTTGTTCCGGCGGCTCATCTTGGTGGTTGTATAATTGATTTCTAAAAGGCAGCAAAAGTCCGAAAAAAAGGAAAAGTAACAACCGGAAGTGCCGCAGGTATCACAACCTGTCCACCTGCTCCAGCAGCCATTTCCGCTCGGTGAGCGGGTTGGCATTCGCAATGTCAGCCTTGAGTTTTTCCTTTTGTTCTTTGCTAAATGGGGCTACCCTGAGCATCTTTTTGGTGTAACGAATGATGTTTTTGTAGTTCGCCTTGTGGTAGCCCATGACTTTTTTGCGCTGGAGGTAGGTGTTCATGCTGCCGAGGAGGCTGTCGAGGGCGTTGAATTCGTCTAATTCGTAGTACATTTTGAGGAGCATGGTTTTGGCATTGAGCAAAATCAGGATGTCGTCGTGGTCCAGGGAAGCAATGAGCCGCATGGATTTTTCGTAATCCTTTTTTTCAAAAAACAGGTGACCGAGGTTGAACTGGACAAAACTATTGCGGTGCTTTTCATCCAGGAATTGGCTGTACTCATGAATAAAATTCTCAACCCAGTCATACTCGCCGAGCTGTAGGCCAGTGGCCACGATGTTGCGAAAAGTAAACCGGGAGAGGGTTCCATTTTCGAGAAAGATATGCTTCGCCAGGCCCTGCCGGTACAGGTCGAAAGCCTCCCGCACGTAGGCCAAAGCCCCCGTGTTGAGGCGGCCGATGCAATAGTTGATGGCCAGCAGGTAAGTATTCCTGAATTCATGGGGCGGAAAGAGGTCGCCGTAACGGTTAATATGCTCTTTCAGTTTCTGAAAATGCACCTCGTTTTCGCTGTCCGACAAAGCTTTGTAGCTGTAATAATTGATGGCGATGGCCGGGTTTTCCAGTAGGCCGGGGTCAGCCTCCAGCCGCGCCAGCACATCGTCGAGGAGGAACATCTTGTAATCGGTTTTGAACACTTTTTGGTGGGACAACATGATGCAGCTCACCTGCAACTTATTGATGAGGTAGGTGATGTCGTTGCTGCGCGAAACCTCTTGCAAATTCAGCGGTACAGACCGGCCAAGTCCGCTGAGGTAATTGTATTGCTCGTGCTGCAAGATGTACTCGTTTTCAAAATATTGGTCGTTGCGATAGGGCTGTTGTTCCTGCATTTTCCGGGCAGTATCCATCGCTGTTTGAAAAAGTTTGGGCAACTGCCGCTGCCGGTACGCCCTGGCAAGCGCGGCCTGAGAGCGCACTTCATCTTTCTGTAATTCGTTGTAAAGCAGAAAACTCTCCACCCCTTTAAAAAGGAAATGAATTACCTGCCGCACCTCCGCATCGGTAAACGTTCTTCCGGGGTAAACGGCAGCGTGTACTTTTCTTTTCTCCAAAAATCTTTCTGAAAACAGGCGGTTACCGGCGGCAAGATATTCAAACAAATCGCGCACATCTTGCCGTACATTGTGGGCCGGAGAGGCAAGCCATTTTCGCAATTCTTTGACTTCCTTTTTATCCAAAGTCCTCAGAACGCTGACGAGGTAAGTTTTTTCCATAAAAAAATGACTGCGCTATGCTTAATTTTTCTCAACAAAACTACGAAAGCGAATCTTCAGCAAAAACCTTTAAAATAAAGGCTTCAATAGATTCATTCATTCAAATGCCTCGAAATGTCGCTTCAATTTTACTCAACAAACGCCTTTTTTTGTCTTTGGTTTCAGGCAAAGATGTTTTCACATTTGTATCGTATTCGAATAGCCGCATGAATCATCTGCCCATGAGTAAAACAAATTCCACCATTCAAGCTGCCACCAGGCGAAAGCGCCTGGCTAAAGTCATCCTGTTTTTGACGGGCATGGCATTTGGCGCTCCTGCGCTCCAGGCTCAGGGATGGGAGATTTACTTCGGCGGTGCAAACGAAGACATCGGGCAAAGCGTCATCCAAGCCTCCGATCGCGGTTACGTGGCAGTGGGATTCAGCGAAAGCTTCGGCCCCGACGGCGACCTTGACGTTTATGCGATCCGCACCGATGTGGACGGGAAAGAACTCTGGTCGAACTATTACGACGAAGGTTGGACAGAGCACGGCAATTCCGTTATTGAAACACCAGACGGCGGTTTTCTCATTGCCGGCGATATTCGTACCACCCAATTGGCACCGTCTAATGTGTACCTGCTCAAAATTGACGCCCGCGGCGAAAAGGTATGGAGCAAGCAGTATGGTGGCGGTGGCGACGACCTCGGCTTCCGCATCATACCCACCGAAACGAGCGGCGGATACCTCATCGTAGGCCGCACCGCCAGCTTCGGCAACGGCGGCCACGACGCTCTGCTGGTAAAAGTGGACGACAGCGGCAACCAAGTGTGGAGCCACGCTTATGGTACCACCGATGACGATTACGGCAGAGGCGTCATAGAATTATCCGATGGCTATCTCATAACCGGTTCAGCTTTTAACCAAGCCGACACCTCCACCGACCTCTACCTGCTGAAAGTGGACTTTGCAGGAAACGAGCAGTGGGCCAAGCTCTTTGGAACTAACGACATAGACGAGGGCTACGACCTCGTGGAAACCAATGACGGCAACATCGCCATTGTGGGGTACACAGGTTCTGGCAGCGACGTGTACCTGCTCAAAGTTACCGCCACTGGCAGCGAAATATGGGCGAAAACTTACGGCGGAGCTTTAGGCGACCAAGGTTTTGACATTTTGAAAACCAAAGGCGGCGACCTCGTGGTGGCTGGGGTTACAGAAATCACCCCCTCCAATTCCGACGCTTTTCTGGCGAAATTCGACCTCGACGGCAACGAAATCTGGTGGAGCAACGTCGGTCGCGGCAGCCATACAGATGCCGGTTTGGCAGTTGCAGAGACAACAGACGAAGGCTTTATCGCCGTCGGTTACAACTCGCTCTTTGGCATTTTCGGCAACGATGTCACTCTCATAAAAACAGGGCCAACAGGTGCCGTTTATACCAACCACCTGACGGGAAAGGTTTTCAACGACGACGAAGACTGTGTGCTCCAACCGGCTGAGCCTGGGCTGAACGACTGGATAGTAAAAGCCGCTTCACCCGGTAAAACGTTCTTTGGCACTACTGACTCAGACGGTTTTTTTGACATCACCGTTGACACTGGCAGTTACACCGTTTCGGTGTTAGTGAAAAACAACTACTGGCAGCCGTGCGTGGCCGCGTACAATGTGACTTTCAATACTTTTTACGACACGCTGATCCGCAATTTCCCCATACTCCCGCTCGTGGATTGCCCCTTGCTGGTGGTAGATGTTTCAGCACCCGTGGTGCAAAATTGCTCCAACATCGGCTACGTGGTGAGCTATTGCAATAGCGGTACCGTACCCGCAACCACGCCCAGCTTGTACCTCATCCTGGACGATGCCCTGACGTTGACAGGCGCTTCGATTCCGTGGACGCTTCACCTCGACAGTTTGTACATCTTCGACCTCGACCCGCTGGACCTCGACGATTGTGGCAGCTTCAGTTTCACCGCATCTTCCGACTGCAACGGCGTACCGGCACAGGCCTACTCCGTCAGCGCTCATATTTTCCCCGACTCCATCTGCGTGCCGGTGTCCCCAAACTGGGACCTGTCGGATGTGGCGGTGGAAGGTACCTGCGATGCCGGAATGGACACCGTGCGCTTCCGCATTAGCAACGACGGCGTGGGCAACATGGAGCAACCACAACAATTCATCGTCATCGAAGACAACGTGATGCTGTCGCCAGAACCCGTATCGTTCCAATTGGAAGCTGGACAAGACACACTCATTTCAGTGGCCACCACCGGCGCTACCTACCGCATTATTGCCGAACAATCGCCAGGCCATCCCGGCAACAGCTACCCCACGGTAGCCATAGAAGGCTGCACCACCGAAAGCACATTCTCGACAGGGTTCACAACAATGTTCCATGAAAATGACAACGACCCGTTTGTAAACATAGACGTACAGGAGGCTATCAGTTCCACCGATTACATTTTATTGCGAGACTATCCCAAGGGCTATTACAAAGGCGGGGAAAATTTAATCCCCGCCAACACCGATGTTGAGTACCATATTTTCTTCCAAAACGCCGGAACTGATACGGTTACACGTCTGGTAATCAGAGACACTTTGCCGCCAAGTCTCGATTTGGCAACGGTGGTGCCTGGCGCAAGCAGTCATCCCTACGACTTCGAGGTGTATGGCAATGGCGTTCTGAAATTCACACTTGACAACATTCTCC
>SCUG01000197.1 GCA_004297645.1 Saprospiraceae bacterium
GGCAGGGTTTTGAACCCTGCGATTCCGGTTCGGAAATGCAGGGTTCAAAACCCTGCCGCTCGAAGGAACCGGGCGTTTTGGGGGCGTTCCCATTTATTTATGAGGGGATACATTTGCAGTTTGCAATAGCGCCCGGCAGTTATTCATTTACCAAATTGCAAACGTAAAACTGCCCACTTATTATGACCCGCCTCAGCGTAAACATCAACAAAATAGCTCTGCTGCGCAACTCCCGCGGTGGCAACTTGCCCGACCTTGTGCAAGTGGCCAAAGACTGCGAGGAATTTGGCGCCGAAGGCATCACCGTACACCCCCGGCCCGACGAGCGGCACATCCGCTATGCCGATGTGCCCGAACTCAAAGCCATCGTGACCACGGAGTTCAATATTGAGGGAAACCCCACGCCGGAGTTCATGAATCTCGTGCTGAAAAACAAGCCCCACCAAGCCACCTTGGTGCCCGACGCCCCCGGCGCGCTCACCTCCGACAACGGATGGGACACGATAACCCACGAGGCCTTTCTCAAAGAAATCATTGCTGAATTAAAAGATGCGGGCATTCGGGTTTCGCTGTTTTTGAACCCGGAGGAAAAGTATGTGGAAGGAGCCAAAAAAGTGGGCGCTGACCGCATCGAATTCTACACCGGGCCTTATGCGCACCAGTTCAATTTTGACAAAGAGCAGGCGGTGGCCCCTCACCGCCGCTGTGCCCTGCTCGCCAACGAAACCGGCCTCGGCATCAATGCTGGCCACGACCTGAACCTTTTCAATTTGCGCTTTTACAAAGAAAATGTGCCCGGTCTGGCGGAGGTCTCCATCGGACATGCACTCATCTCCGATGCCTTATATTACGGGTTGCGAAATGCCATCCAGATGTATTTGCGGCAGCTCAGATAGCTGAGCTGCCGAAGCCTTTCAATCAGAGCTTGTTTGCGTTTTAGCTTCCGGTGAAAAAACGCCCCTTTTTTGATGATACCTCGTTGGGAAAATGGTCAGGTAGCTTTGGCGTGACTCCCCCTCTAATGCCGTCAACTTAAGATTTCGGAGAAATCCTACCAACATGGGATTTCTCCGAAATCCTTAAGTTGACGGCATTAGACTTCCCCTCCTTTGAAGGGAGCCGGGGGGAGGCTAAAGGGCATCACGCTTTTTCCCTTGAAACCCAAAACGCAAACAAGCTCTCACTGAATTTTAATCGTGAACATGTATCCGGTTTGCTTCTTTTCCGTTCCGGCGGGGGCAGGTGGGGCGGGAGCGGTGATGTAATTATACTGCACGTTGACGGGCTTACTTTTTGCCTTCGGCAAACGAAAATGAATTTGGATGTTTTGGTGAAACAACACGCGCAGGCCCCGGTTTTTCGGCACCTCGAACTGCAAGAGTTTCACGAGCCGCAGCGCCTCTTCGTCGCAGCCATAGCCAATGCCCGACACCACCTTAGCCTGTGTGACCGTGCCTTTTGGGCCGATGGTGTACTTCACGTAAACGGTGCCCTTGATTTTCTTTTCCAGCGCTTCCGGCGGGTAGCGCAGATTGTCACCGATGAATTTGCGCAGGGCCTTCTGCCCGTCTTTGTAAATGGGCTTTTTAAGAAAATCCTTGTCTTTAGCTTCTTTGTGCATGGTGAATTTGGATGGTTTGAAAAGCTGTTGGCCAATCAAGGGTTTTGAGGTAACGGCGCAATTTTTCTAATTGTTCTTTGTTTCCCAAAACGATGAAACTGGATTTTTCGACCAGTTTTATTTCAGGCCCCGGATTGACGACATACCCCCCATTGGGCTGCTTGAACCCGATGATGTTAGCGCCTATCTCCTTTCGGATGTGCAAGTCAGCGATAGATTTTCCCTGGTACGATTCAGGCATTTCAGCATAACTCAATTCCTCGAATTCTATGTCCGATTCGTACTCCCGCGTGATGAAAGAAAAGAACTCAGTGGCGCCGGGTTTGGTGACTAAGGAACGTGCGCAAAATAAGATGTGTGTTTTTGTTGAGGCTGTATCATAAGTCATCGCTAAAAAATTGTGACCAAATTCTTCAACACTCAGGCACAGAAACACAGAGTTGATTTTGGTTCTCTGTGTCTCCGTGTCTCTGTGTTGAAATAAAAATTGTCAAGCTAATTCCAGCGTTGACTTATGATACAGCCTCAAAAAGAACATCCTATTTCGAACACGTTACTTACCCTCGAAATGGGTAGTTTCTTTTTCACGAATTTCGCCATTCACGGTTTTTCGTCTAATCTCTATTTCAGCAGGCTTTTGATGTGAGCGTATTGGCTCTTGTTGGTTTCGTTGCCACTGCATGCCAATTCTTGTGCCTTTTTTTCGATGCTTTTGATGCGGTTGCCAGGGTCGGGGTGAGTGCTCAGAAATTCGGGCGGGGTGCCTTCCTTGCCTTCTATTTTTTTGAAAAAACCAGCCGAACCAGCCGCATTGTAATTAGTGCCACAAAGGTAAATGACAGAGTACTCATCGGCCTGCGCTTCGTGTTTTCTGCTAAATTTCAGGGATGCCAATCCGAGCGCTATTTGCTCCAGCACCCCTGGGTCGGTTTTGCCGGTAATGATTTGGCGAATGGCATCGAGGCCGTACAGGCTGGTCATTTGTTGGGTGGAGTGGCGCAGCGCAGCATGTGCGATTTCGTGGCCCATGACCCCCGCCAGTTGGTCTTCCGAGTCGAGGTATTTAATCAGGCCGGTGTACACGTAGAGGTGGCCGCCCGGCACGGCAAAGGCGTTCAGGGTTTTGGAGTCGTTGATGAGTTTCACATCCCAGGGAAACTCCTTGCTGTAAGCCACTTTGCCTGTGTGCAGGAGTTTTGTAGTAATATTTCGCACGTAGCGGTACGCCTCTTCGTTGCCTTGTTCCGGCAAGATGGGGAACTGCTTCGGGTCACCCGCTATCTGTTCGCTCACTTGTTTGCCAAGGGCGATGTCGTCATCAATGGTGAACACATTGATGCCGTTTTTAAAAGCGCCGCAGCTTAAGAGTGCCATTGAAAAACTAAAGGAAAAGAGAAGAACGAGTCGTTTGGAAATCATGGCTTTTGTGTTTTGAGTGAATAACCGGCGGAGTTTGTTTTTTCATTGCCAGCGCAACAACGTGGCAGAAGTTTTAATTATTGGTTGAGCGCCCGGCTCAAAAGTAGGCGACTTCGCCAAAAGTTAAAATACCGTTAGCGCCGGAGTAATTCACGGCATTCAACACCTTTTCATGATATTTGCATGGCTCGGGCGGTCGCTGGCAGCCCAGAAATCTAACCTTCATTCATTTTTTCCAAAATCCCTTTTTATGAAAATCAGTTGTAAAATACCCGCACTAATTCTTGGTGCGCTGTTGTTTTGTCTTTCGGGCTTCGCCCAAAAACCGGAACGCTGGAACTCCGCCACAATTTACCATCACATCAAAAAACTCAGCGTGCTTGGCTCAGCGCTTTATCTCGGCGCCCACCCCGACGACGAAAATACACGGCTGATTTCGTACCTCGGCAACGAGCGCTACATGAACACTGCCTACCTGTCACTCACCCGCGGCGATGGTGGCCAAAATCTCACCGGCACCGAAATAGCGGAACTGCTCGGCGTCATCCGCACGCAGGAACTACTCGCCGCCCGCCGCACAGACGGGGGGACGCAGATGTTCACACGGGCCAACGATTTCGGCTTCTCCAAAAACCCCGATGAAACGCTGCGTATCTGGAACCGCAACGAAGTGCTCTCCGACGTCGTTTGGGCCATTCGCAAATGGCAGCCCGACGTCATCATCAACCGCTTCGACGCCAACTCGGCCGGGCGCACCCACGGGCACCACACCGCCTCCGCCATGCTCAGCCTCGAAGCTTACGAGCAGGCCGCCAACAAAAATGCCTTTCCCGAACAATTGCAATTCGTCGAACCCTGGCAGCCCCACCGCATTTTTTTCAATACTTCCTGGTGGTTTTATGGCAGCCGCGAGAATTTTGAAAAAGCCGACAAGTCGAACATGGTCAGCTTAGATGCCGGCGTTTATTACCCCATTTTGGGAAAGTCGAACAACGAAATTGCGGCGGAAAGCCGCTCCATGCACAAGTCGCAAGGCTTTGGCTCCATGAGCGAGCGCGGCAGCCAGTTGGAATATCTTCAACTCCTCCGCGGCGATTCTCCGAAAAATAACGACCCATTCGACGGCATCAACACCACCTGGTCACGGGTGAAGGGCGGCGCTCCCACCGGCGATGCGTTGAAAAGGCTGGAGGCTGACTTCCGGCTCGAAAACCCCGCCGCCAGTGTGCCGGCACTCATGCAGGCTTACGCCATGATGGGCGGCCTCCCCGACGGCTATTGGAAGCGGGTGAAAATGGCGGAAATAAGAGACGTCATCGCCGCCTGCATGGGCCTCTTCGCCGAGGCTTCCGCCACTGTACACTCGGCCACACCCGGTGAAGCGGTGAGCCTGAATCTGGAAATCATCAACCGCTCGGACATCCCCTGCCTGCTTGACGCCGTGCGCTTTGTGCCCACCGGGCAAGATACCACGATGAACGTCGAATTGCCCAACAACCAGAAAGCCTCCTGGATGACGGCCGTGTCCCTGCCCCAGGACATGCCTCTGACCAACGCTTATTGGCTTAACAAAAAATGGGAAACCGGCATGTACACCGTCGAAGACCAAACCCTGCGCGGCCTCCCTGAAACGCCCCGCACCTTCAAAGTCATGTTCAGCCTGCGCATAAACGGCCAGCCGTTTATGCTGGATAAAGAGGTGGTGTACAAATACGGCGACAACGTAAAAGGGGAGGTCTATCAACCTTTCGAAGTGACACCGCCGGTTTTTGTAAGCCTCCCGGAAACGGCCTACCTCTTCACCAACAATGCCCCCCTGCCGGTGAAAGTGGTGGTCAAGTCCGGTGCCCCCAACGTGAGAGGCACCCTTACCCTCTGCCACCCGGAGGGCTGGCGCATAGACCCCGAACAGCAAGATTTTTCATTGAACCTGAAGGGTGAAGAGAAAGCCATCACCTTCAATCTTTACCCACCCGATACAGCCGCTTTAGGGCTTATTTCGCCGTTGGCGAAAATCGGCGGCGCAGCCTACTCGAAGAGCGTCACCACCATCGGGTACGACCACATCCCCACGCAAACGATCCTGCTCGATGCCGAAGCCAAAGCTGCCAGAATAGACCTGAAAAAGGCGGGCAGCCGGGTGGCCTACATCATGGGTGCCGGCGACAAAATCCCCGAAAGCCTGCGGCAAACCGGCTACACGGTAGATGTACTTGACCCCGATGGTCATCGGGACGATATCAATGTGCAAAACCTCTTAGGCTACGATGCCGTGGTCATCGGTGTGCGGGCCTACAACACCGTGGAGCGCCTGCAATTCGACCAACCCAAATTGATGGAATACGTGAAAGAAGGCGGCACCCTCATCGTGCAGTACAACACCAACGGCGACCTCGTTCTTCCCATGGAAGAGATGGCGCCTTACAAGCTCCACCTCTCCCGCGACCGGGTGACGGTGGAAGATGCGGAGGTGCGATTCCTTGCCCCGGATCACGAATTGCTGAACTATCCCAACAAAATAACGGAAAAGGATTTCGAAGGGTGGATGCAGGAGCGCGGCCTCTATTTTGCCGATGAATGGGGCGATGAATTTACGCCGGTGCTTTCGTGCAACGACCCCGGCGAGCCGCCCTGCAACGGCGGCCTGCTCGTGGCAAATTACGGCAAGGGTCATTATATCTACACGGGGTACTCCTGGTTTCGGGAGTTGCCCGCCGGGGTGCCGGGGGCCTTCCGCATCTTCGCCAATATGATTTCCATCGGGAAGAAGGATAAGCCATAGGGGAGACAGGAGACGATGGACCAGAGACGGTTTTCAGGGAATGAATAAGACTGCCTCACAAAAAAGGATTGCTCTGCCGCTCGTGCCCGATGGTGGTAGCCGGGCCGTGGCCCGGATAAACTTTCACCTCATCACCTAACGGGAAGAGTTGCGTTTTGATGCTGCGGATGAGGGTGTCATGGTCACCGCCTGGCAGGTCGGTGCGGCCGATGCTTTCGCGGAAAAGGACGTCACCGGCGATGAGGAAGTTCTCTTTTTTGCAATAAAACGAAAGGCTCGCCGGGGAATGGCCCGGCGTGAAAAGCGCTTTCAATTCCGTGTGGCCGAAGGCAATGGTTTCGCCGCCGGCGATAAACCGGCCCGGAGCGGGGGAGGGGTCACCGGCGGGAATGCTGTAAAACCGGCTGATTTCCGGCGCTGCTTCCAACACTGGCAGCTCTCCTTGGTGAATCTCCAGTTCCAGCTTCCAGCGGCTGCTGACATAGTGGTTGCCGAAGATGTGGTCAATGTGGCAATGGGTGTTGAGCAACCGGACGGGCCGTAAATTGTTCTCACTAATAAATGATTCCAGCGCTATCCTCTCGTGGGCTTCGTAACAGCCGGGGTCTATGATGACACACTCCCCGGTTTCATCATAAATGACGTACGTGTTTTCCTGAAAGGGGTTGAACGTGAGAATGGCAACGGTGGCTGGCATAGTGTGGGTTTGATTAAAATTTTGGGTGAATGTGCGCAGGTGCGGCATTTGTCACCCGAATTCCATAAATTGCTTTCCGGCGGCAATGCAAGTGCGAAAGTAGTAATTTCATCCTTGAGCATCGCCCCCCTTGCAGGTGTGGTTTTTTAGCAGACATATTTGGCCATAAAAACCAACGGCGGAACGGCTCAAAGACTTAAATCAACGCGGCAGCGTTTTCACTATCATCAACCGGCTACCTTTTTAATACTTCATTCATGCGCAGTTTATACTCCATTCTTTTCTTCCTGCTGTTTGGCGCTTTGACATTCGGGCAAACGACGCAAACAGAATTTGGTAAAAACCGTGTACAATTCCACCACGACTTTGCCGATTGGTCGCAATACGAGAGCCGTAATTTCATTACCTATTGGTACGGTGAAGGCCGGCTCATTGGCCAGTCCGTCGTGCAAATGGCCGAATTCGATTTTGCCGGGATTCAGAACATCGTGGATTACAAGATGAATGACAAAATTGAAATCATCGTCTATACTGACCTCACCGACCTCAAACAGAGCAACATCGGCAGCGAAGAAGCCTTCCTCAATACCGGCGGACAGACCAAAATCGTGGGCAATAAGATGTTTGTTTATTTCAACGGAGACCACAACGACTTGCGGCGCCAGATTCGGGAAGGGGTGGCTTCTATTTTTATGAACGCCATGCTTTTTGGCTCCAACCTACAGGAAATCGTGCAAAACGCCGTGATGATGGAGCTGCCCGCATGGTTTAAGGAGGGGCTGGTGGCATACGTAGGCCAAACCTGGAGCACGGACCTCGACAACGAACTGCGCGACTTGCTGCTCTCCGGAAAGTATGAAAATTTCGAAAGCTTAGCCGAAGCCTACCCGAAGCTCGCCGGGCACTCGCTTTGGTATTTTATTGCCCTGCGCTACGGCCACCCCAATGTGTCACACCAGATTTACATCACGCGCATGAATCGCGACATAGAAAGCGGGTTTCTCTATGCGCTGGGCAGCACCTACCGCAGTACAACGGACGCTTGGGCAGAATTTTTCCGCAGCCGCTACGAAAGCGAAGCGGGGCATCTGCTGACCCCCAAAACCGGCGGCATACCCTTGCAGGAAGTGGCTGTGAAAAACAAAAAAAACCGCCCCATCTCACAATTGAAAATCAGCCCCGACGGCACCAAAATAGCCTACGCCACAAATGAAATAGGCCGCGTCAGGGTCTATGTTCAGGACCTCACCACAGGCGGTCGCAAGCTGGTGTTCAAAGGCGGATTCCGAAACGCCATACAAGCCACCGACTACAATTACCCCCTGCTGGCCTGGAGCCCAAGCAACATGGAACTGGCCGTGCTCTTCGAGCGGCGCGACGTGCCCAAACTGATGAAATACCAGGTGCTGACGCACGAAAAAACCACCGAAGATTTATCCACCGAATTTCAGCGGGTTTACAGCATGGACTACATCAACGTCAACGACCTGGTGTTTTCCGCTGCCGTGCGGGGGCAGTCGGACCTGTTCCGGTATTTCACCATTACCCGGCAGACCCAACGCCTCACTTCCGATTTTTGGGACGACCTCGACGCTGCCTTCGTCAGCGTACACGGGCAGCAGGGCCTCCTCTTTGCCTCGAACCGCGCCGATTCGCTGAACGTACCAGCGGTGCTGGATTCGGTGCTCCCAACTCGCGACTTCGACATTTATTACCTCAACCTCGACCACCCCACCGAACTGGTGCAGGTGACGCATACCCCCCATGCCAACGAGCGGCAACCCATAGCCATTGATTCCACGTGGTTCGGATTTCTGAGCGACGAGAGCGGCATTTACAACCAAAAAACCGGCTATCTCGAAGACTACATCCACCACTTTGAAAATGTCATCGTTTTTGAGAATGGCGAAGAAATGCGCCTCCACGCCGATTCCATCATCGAAGAAAAATTAGACAGCGCCGCTCTTTCGAAAGTAGATACCATCTGGCAGGATACCATCATCAAGCAACGGGCAGTCCATCATTTTATCACAAATTACGACCGCAACATCCTCGCCCACCACAAAGCACGCCGCAATAGCAGGTTTGTGGAAATGAACAGCCGCGACGAAAAGTTGCACATCTACCAGGGTGAGATGGTGCCGCAGCCATCGGTCGCGCCGTTCCTCACAGCCTGCCAACTGCAAAATATCCGGGCCATGCAGGCCAATGCCAAGCCGTTTGCTGCCCCCGAACCTGTGCCCGGTAACGTGCTGAAAGAGGCCGGCAACCAACCCATCGACGTATCTGAAATACCGCCTGAAAAACAGGATACCGGGAAAATAGACATTGACAATTACCTCTTCCAAAGCGAGTTCGACAACGAGGAAGTCCCCGTGCGCACCGTCCCGAAAACGACCAGTGAGCCATCCCCTATCGTACAACAGCAGGTGGATGTAATCAGCGGAAGGGAAAAACCGTACGACGGGGAAAAGGTTCACGATTTCAGGCCGGGCAGGATAATTCCCTACCGCTTGAAATTTCGCACCGATTACATGACCACGCAACTCGACAACAGCCTGTTGTTCGACGGATTGAGTTCTTACGCCGGTGTGCCGCAGGACTTCGGCTACCCCCCTCCCGGCATTTTGCTGAAAGCAAATTTTAAAGACCTTTTTGAAGATTACGAATTCGAGGGAGGCGTGCGCGTACCCACTTCTTTCAACGGAGCGGAGTATTTCCTCCTTTTCAACGACCGGAAAAAGCGCCTCGACAAACGCTATGCCGTGTACCATCGCCGCCTGCGGTTCACCCAGGACCCCACGCCACCGCCACTTAAATATGAAAACTCCATCGCGTTGGGGCAATACCAGTTGCGCTACCCATTAGACGTTTTCACCAGCATCAGGGCCACGGCCACTTTGCGTTTTGACAAAACCACGCTTTTGGCTACCGACCGCAGCACCCTCGAATTCCCTACCCAGCGCACGCAGCGCCTGGGCATCCGCGGAGAATACGTGTTCGACAATACCCTCGATGTTTCATTAAATGTGAAAAACGGCACCCGCTACAAGGTCTTCGCCGAAGTCGTCAAAGGTTTTGAAGCTGACCTCGCCAACAAGGTGAGTATTAAAGCCAACGATGGCTTCATGACAATACTGGGCCTCGACTTCCGGCATTATCAGCGCGTGCTGCGCTATTCTGTGCTGGCAGCCCGGCTGGCTGGCGCTACTTCTTTTGGGCAGGAGAAAGTGCTCTACATGCTCGGCGGCACCGACAATTGGCTGCTGCCGCAATTCGACATGACCATCCCGCTGCCCTCTTCCGATGACTTCGTGTACCGGGCCATTGCCACCAACGTCAGGGGCTTTCAGTTGAACGCCCGCAACGGCAACACCTATGCCCTGTTCAATGCCGAATTCCGAAGCCCTGTATTCCGCTATCTCTTCCGGCATTCCCAGTCCAACTTCGCGCGGAACTTCCAGGTCGTCGCCTTCTTCGATGCCGGCACCGCCTGGCAGGGCATCAACCCTTTCAACGAAGACAGCCCGCTGAACACCTGGACGGATTCCAACAACAACGTCACCATCACGGTCAATTACTTCCGCGACCCCATCGTGTACGGTTACGGTGCGGGCATCCGCACACTGCTGCTTGGCTACTTCATTAGGTTAGATTATGCCAGGGGCGTGGAGACACGGCAAGTACAGGATCCAAAACTGTATTTTTCCATCGGCATGGATTTTTGACAGATTAGGTTTCCAAATTAGAATCAATTTCAAACAATTCTTTAGGGTGAATTTTCAAGGCTTTGGCAATCTGGAACACCTGACTGATACTCGTATTAATTACGCCACGCTCTATTCGACTAATTTGACTCAACTCTAAATCAGCAGCAAAAGCTAACTGTTCCTGTGTCAGATTTTTAGAAATCCTCACTTGACGCAGGTGTTCGCCAAAGGCTTTAATTGCCACTTCATTTCTCGTGTATTTCACGAGGGCAACCTCACAAGAAGTGCAAAAAATTCTTTAGGCAAATTTGCCTAAATCGCAATTATTGCTAACTTTGTTGAAGTTGAGGAGGCTCTTTATATCTACCCGCATACTTTTCCTTTCAATCAAAATATTTTAATACTCATCCAAATGGGAGCTTCTAATGCTATACAAGCAAAACAAATCAGACCACCCTAGAGTGACTTGAACATTTTTTTACTTTTCAAAATGAACTTTCAACTCTAAAAATTCATAGTCATGGTCTCCAAAAATCAATTCATGCTTGTCCTATCATTATTCTTCTATTTAAGTCTCACAAGCCAAACTTTGGTCAATAAAGAATGGGAATTACTGGACGCTTCTCCAGCAGTGGTAGATTGGTCTGCTTCAACCATCGATGCTTACGGCAACTTGATTGAAACAGGCAATATCATAGGTCCGGAGGAAGGCGCCAATATCGTCACTACGAAGAAGAACGACGGAGGTGAAGTTTTGTGGAAAGTAGAATACGATGGTGGTTATAACAGCAATGATTATGGCATTGCGCTTACTACGGACAGCTATGGCAACGTCTATGTTGCCGGAACAAGCTATGTGCCTTCAGACGAAGCTTACGATTATACTATCCTGAAATACAGCACTTACGGCACTTTGCAATGGGATTATTCTTACGATGGTCCTTTGCACGAGAACGACTTGCCCGTTGCCATCTTGGTAGATGGATCAGGTAATGTTTATGTTACCGGAGTTAGCGAATACGAATTAGCCGATTATCTAACTTTGAAGATTGCTTCCAATGGTTCTTTAAGCTGGCAGAAAAGATACGATTACAACGGTTTGCCCGATGTGCCTGTCGGATTGGAATTCGATGGTACGGGAAATATCGTGGTGGCAGGCGCAAGCGCAAATTCTATCACCGAATGGGATATTGCCATTATAAAATATTCTACCGCCAGCACTCAGTTGAGTATAGTAAGGGATTCCAGCATGGGATTTGACCAACCGCGAGCTTTTACCAAAGACGAAGATGGAAATTTCTATGTCACCGGACAGGTCACAATAGAGGAAAGTAATCCCGACATTCTAACCTTAAAACTCAATACTGATTTGGCTATCGTATGGAGAGAAACTTACGATGGGGCCGACTTGGAAGATGCTGCCAGCGGCATTGATACGGACCCCCAAGGCAATGTTTATGTCACGGGCTTTACCAAAAACGGAGATAACAGTAAGGACATTCTCTCCATTAAATATGATTCTTATGGAGGAAAAGTCTGGGCGAATGTGCTGAAATCACCCGATACTCAGGGAAAAGCCAGAGGGAAAAAAATAACCGTAGATACTTCCGGCAACGTCTTTATTGCAGGCGAGATGGAAATAAATGGCAGCCAGGACATCATTGTTCTGCAATACGACACAAATGGAAATTTGCAATGGCATGAAATCTACCGGAATACGAGCGAAAGCCAGGAAAAAGCTACTGGTATCTTATTGGACGAAGAAGGTAAAATTTACGTGGCCGGAAGAACGTTCGGCTCCTTGGATACCAGTAACGTCACACTGAAATACTCCACTTACAAACGGCAACCGGAGGTAGTTTTTGACACTTTGGACAATCCTCTTTATTGGGCAAACCAGCTCATCGTCGGATTCGATCCCGGAGTAGTAAACGAAGAAAGCGTTGACAACACGGGCATTGTCTTTGGTCCTGCCTCGCTTTTCTTAGAATCTTCTGCTGTTTCCGACATAAGTAGAAAACTGGATGACCCTTTGGACAGGATTACTTTCGTCAAAATATTCAAAACACTGACCACACCTTGCACGGAAGTAACCAACCGGCTTGGGGAAACAGTGAAAATTCCTCCTTTCTGGGCTTCTTTTGCTTTGGATTTCCCGGCTGGAACCGACCTGCTTGAAGTGCGGGATTCGCTTCGCACAATGTTTCCCACTGTCAGATACACCCACCTGAACTTTGCCGGCGAGCTTTCAACCAACGACCCGCTTTTCGACGAACAGGCTTCCATACATTCCACTATGGAGTACCCGGAAGCGCACATCAACGTCGAGCCAGCCTGGGGAATTACCACCGGTGAGGAAGCTATCAGGGTCGGCGTTTTCGACACCGGCATAGAGTGGCGGCATGAGGATTTCCTGTTTTCTGGAAACCTTGCCAGTTCCGTGGTGAAGGACGGCTGGGACTTTCAGTTCAATGTAAACATGATACAAGAATCGCTCATGAACCCGGACTTTTTTCCCGACCCGAACCAAGGGGGACATGGAACGAGGGTTTCGGGTATTATCGGTGCCGTCAGCAACAATGGAAAGGGTGTGGCAGGCATAGCGGGTGGCGATAAAGCAGAAAACCACAAAGGTATCTCACTATATGGGCTAAGGGTGTTTGGATCGGCCGAATCATTCGACTATACAGATTTAACCTACCTGGCAAATGCCATCATGACCAGTACACTCACCGAGCCACCCTGCGACAGTATGCCTTACGCCTACGGATTGCACATTCAAAATCACAGTTACGGGTTTTCACCCACTGGCATCGGAGGTCCTCAGGAAAACATTGACCTTTTAAAAGACCCTGTCCACTTTGCCAGCCGCAATGAAGTGATAGTGGTGACGGCAGCTGGCAATACAAATTTTGCGGGTGATAGCACCCTCAATTTTCCCGCCAGCTTCAACGGCGACTGGGTGATAAAGGTAGGCGGCTCAGGAACAGCTCTTAATTGGCATTCCAACGCAAAGATTGGAAACGACCTTGACCTTGTAGCTCCCTATCCTGCTGAAGTTACTTTTAGTACCAACAACGAATTTGATTACGCTGGCTTCGGTGGTACTTCGTCTGCTTCGCCCCATGTGGCCGGCGTGGCCGCCCTGCTGCTGAGTTACAACCAGGGCCTGTCAAGGGACGATGTGGAATGGATACTCAAGTTGACAGCGGATGATATTGTTCTTTTCCCTTCGGCAGCCGGTGTAGATATTCATACTGGTTATGGCCGGGTGAATGCCTGCCGTGCTTTGAAAGCCTTGGAATCGAATACCATTGAGCACTTCGACACGGACACTTCTCCCACCGTTTTTTCCACCGACTCGGTGGAAACGGTGGTGCTAAAGCTGACGGACGACTATGAGAACGAAGCAGGCGATGTTTTTGCGCCGGGCAATTACGAGCTGATAGTTTACAAGATAACGGCGACCGTCAGCCACGACCTGCCGCCCGGCGCCGGCATCGTCATGGGATGGAAGCGGGCAAGCGCCTCCACTCCGTTCGGGCGTTACAAAGGTCCCGGCGGAATCAGCGGAAACTCTCTGGATCCTTTCGAGGATTTAGAGCTAATCAGCTACAACCAGGACAGCGCCGTCCTCGAAGGGTATATCTATCGCCAGGTGGACGAGAGCGAAAGCTGGCTGCCTTTTCCGCTAGACAGCGTGGAATCGAAAGCGAAGTTTGCCTACACCTTGCTCACAGGACCCGGTGTGGGCGGAGAGGGCGACGAATGTTATGCCATCACACGTGTGTCAGAGCACCCATTAACAGAGAAGGCGTTTACCGTTTTCCCGAATCCTACCACGGATGAGGTCAACCTGATGATGCAGCTCAAGGACGGCGTTACCCACCTTACTGTTGACCTTTTCGACGCCAACGGACGGCATATCAAAACCCTTTTCAAAGGAACCTATGCCGGTGAGACACTCCGGCTGACGGATTCCCTTGCAACCTTGCCTACAGGATTGTACTTTTACAGGGTTACAACCGACGGAATGGTTGTTGCTCAAAAAGTCATCCGGCAATAACATCAAAAATTACCGGAACGGGAGGAGGTTGTTTCCTCCTGTTCCAAAAAAAAAATCCTTGAAGATGAAAAAGATAGCAAATTTTACTTTATTGCTATTATTTGCCGCTCTTCTTCCCCGATGCAAAGATAATGACCCAATTATCCCACCCCCTCCTCCGCCCCCTTGTCTTGCCGGGCTGGATTCTGTGACCATTCCTGCCGTCAATCAGGATACCATCAACGATTTTTCATGGTGCGTTTTCAGTTGGATCCCGTTTTACCCGGAGCGGTACAAATACTCTTTCCCGTCTTTCAACCCCAACAATGCGGCGGAAATCGCTTTTGTCAGGTGGGACAGGCAGGAAAATGAATGGCATCTGTGCATCCTCGATTTCTGCTCCGGCGAACTTCGAATCATCACTGACCAAGCATTTGAATATGTTGATTGGGGCAAAAAAGACTGGATTATTTTCATCGGTCGAGATCATCAAGTGTGGAAAGTGCAGTCGAACGGAGAAGGATTGACAAGATTAACAAACGGGGGTGAAAATAGTAATTGCATCTGGAATGCAGATGGCAATGCTATTGTGTATGTGCGTACAAATGCACCAGGATATTGCTTTATGCTCAATGAAAACGGAACCATACTGGATACTATAGAAAAGATGCAAGCAAGACCAGCATTTGATTGGTCTCCTGATGATAAGATTTTAACATTGGATGGAGACGCTAATACCTATGGCTTTGGCTATTATGACATGGCATTAGATACGATTGTATTTGTAGAAGAAGTCGAACTAAAAAATTACATTCACCAAATGGAATGGAGTAAGGACTATACTGAAATTTTTTGGACAGGTGTCTGGAAGATTGCCAGGACCAACATTCATACCAGTCTTAAAATGGAAATTATTAATCTGCCTGATGGAGTTAATAACCGACGCTACATTGGTTTCACTATTTCTCCTGATTTTAAACATATCGTCACTTGCCGGGAGGATTGGAAACAACTCAACGAGTGCGACGTGGAAATAAGAACCAACCTGTACATTATGAACATTGACGGGATGGATGAGAGGAAGATTTTGATACCGGAATGAAAAACTTTTACCACCTCGAAGTCTAAATATCTGGAAGCCCTGACTCAATACACGATTTTTACGAGCTTCAGCCTATTGCGGCGTTCGCTGGGCACGATGATTTCGTCAGCGGCGACCTGCACGGCATCGCGAAAGCGAATGCTCAATTCTTTGCGTTCGGTGTTCATCACTGTGCTGTGCTCGAAATTCCCATTGCCCGCTACGACGTACTCGCTGACCGTGTTTTCCTGTTTTATTTCGTCGTTGAAAATGACCCGCAGGGCAGTGGGTGTTTTTGCCAAAAAATAAGAAGAGTAGATGGCGTCGTCGTCCTGGGAGTATTGTTTTTTGTGGAGAATGGTCTTCCAGTGTTCCTCGCCATTGGGATGGATGGAAACGAGAAAAAGGTCGTCGTAATAATAATCCACGATGGGCCGCATGCCGGTTCGGGAATAGTAGTTATCGGTGGCCACGCCGCGCTGAAAATTTTTGTTAAGCTCGCCGATGAATAATATCCCGCCATCCTTGCGGTGCACTATTTCCTGGACATTGACCTCTGCAAGCCCTTTGTTTTTGGCCTTTTCTTTTTCTTCTAAAATGTTGACGAAATCGTTTTCAAATGGGCGGAACCGGAGCATCTGGCTGTCGTGGTTGGCTTGGGCTATGCTGAGGAAAAAGTACCCGTCGGCCCGGGCGAAATTGTCTCCCGAATAGAGGCCCGCCGCCACGAGGTGTTTGTTCAGGTTGTCGAACGAAAAAAGGGCGTGGTAGGTGAGGTGGCCCTGCATCGGCACCTCATAGCGCTGTAGAATGCCCTGAGTAGCCTCGCCGAATTCGAAGATTTCGAGATGGTGCTCGTCTTGCCGCGCACGGCGGTTGTCGCGGCTGAGCGCCAAGTGCATGTTTCCGCTGTTGTCCACCAGCATTTGGAGGAAATCCCGCTGGAAAAGAAAGTCATCCAACGAGAAATTGGTCTCCCAAAGCAGCTTCATCTGGCCCATGTGGAAGGAAAATACCGTGAACTCATTGCTCTGTTCCACAAAGTAAATCAGCACCACTTTTTTGTCCTCCGACACCACAAGCTGGTAGTTTGGCGTGTAAAACAACTTGTCAAATACTTTGAGGGTGACGGAATCCCTCAGGTTGGCGGAGGGGCTGTACCGGTGGGCCTTCAACACAGGGTTGCCCTTTTTGCGAAATTGGTAAAACACGCAAAAATCACCCCCCATCGGCACCGCCTGTATCAGTTCGGGGCGCTTCTTGTCTAATTCCAGTTCTTTCTCCCATTTTTCATGGAGGTTGCTATCGAAGCCTTTCACCTTGAATTGGGTTTGTTTGGAGGTGAACAACAGTACATTGCCCCGGTTGTCGGGGATGACCTCGTAATAATCGTTGTCGCGGGTGGAAATGGCCTCCGAAACCGTCACCGTTTGCGCTTGCGCAAACAGCGGCAGGAGGAAAAGGAAAGCGAGAATTTTATTTTTCATTGCCGGGGAAGGTTAGGAACGTGCGCAAAACAACCTGGCGAATTCACCGGGTGACTTCGAGTCACCCGGTGAATTGGCTTCTGCAAAACTTACCA
>SCUG01000198.1 GCA_004297645.1 Saprospiraceae bacterium
GGGATGGCCGGGGCCAAAATTTTTCTCCGCCGAAGCCACCGCCTTTTCCAACAGCCCCTTCGCCCCCGCATAATCCCCCAAGGCCTGAAGCACTAAAGCTAAGTTGTTTTGCAGCTCAGCCTTTTCACTAAATTCCAAATGCTCCACCGAGAGCAACACAGCCTGCCCGTAGGGAATCCACTGGAATTTGTCCACGGGGTTGTCTTTGGTGTAGTCCATGCCGAGTTTTTCGGTAAACGTCGCTATCAGCGGCGCCAAGTCCTCCTCAGACGCAGGGCGGGCAAGGCTGACGATGGTTTGTATCAAACGGTGGGCGCCGAAGTGGTTTTTTTGCGGCTGCACGAGCCAGCCAAAGCGGTGGAGTTCCTGGAGATGGTTGACGAAGGTGGTCTGTTCCTCCCCGATGCCGAGCCACTGCATCAAATCGTTCAACGGGTAGCCTTCGGCAGATGGCGGCAGCGCCGTCATCTGTTTCAATAGCCGCATGAGTTCCGGGCGCTGCGCGATGCCCGACAAGTCGAAAGCTTGCAGCAGGTGGCGGTAAAGGGTTGTTTCACCCCCGGCGTGTTCGATGTCCACGATGGCTTGCAGCGTTTCGTCGTCGAGGTGGTTGGTGTCTAAGTAGGTGGCGAATTCTTCCACGGTTTCCATTTTCCAATGCACCTCTAATATTTTGGCGAACAGCTCGATGCTGAGGGTGTGGTATTCTATTTTTTTGAGGAAGGCCTCCAGCGCAGCTTCGTCCTGCGGCTTGGAGCAATGTTTCATAAAAAGCTCCTTGGCGGGGCCGGGTTCGAGCTTGCCGAGTTCCATCAGCTCGAAACTGCCGATGACCTGCCGGGAGGTGAGCAGGACGTGCCAGCGAGGGCCGTGCGGCAGGTGGCCGCTCCATTCCCGGAGGGACTGGTCCACGTTGTCGAGCACGAGCAGGTTGAGGCCGTCCATGTTTTGAAGGGCAAGCATCATTTGAAGAAATGCCTTTTCGAAAGTCTCGCCCGGCTGCGGCTGTATGTCGAGTGATTTTTGCAGGCCGGGGTCGTTGGCGACTGAACTCACCACGGATTCTTTTTGCTCCACCCAGACGAGGTGGTCGTATTGCTCGCCGTGGTCATTGGCGTAGAGCTTGGCCAGGGTCGTTTTGCCGATGCCGCCGGTGCCGTTCATCAGCAGGAGGTTGCTGGCATGTTCGAGCCGTGTTTTGAGTTGGGCAAGGTCGTCAGTGCGGCCAACGACGTCTTTTGGGTTGATGGAGGGGATGCTGGTGAGGAGACGGGGGATGGATTTTTTTTGTCCATGCACGTGGATGTCACCATGCTGATTTTCAACGATGACAACTTTGGAGCCGGGGCCGGGATTGATAGGGTCCATTGGAGGGGAGTTTACAGGTTTATATCGCCGATGTTCGTTCCGACATGGACGATTTTCACGTTTTCAGCGAAGTTCTGCACGTGGATGCTGCCGCTGTTATGGAGGGCAGTGAGGTGCTCGCCGAGTTTGGCGGCGAAGCCAGGTTCGGCGGCCCTGCCTTGGATGGCCTGTGCCAGGCGGGTTTTCACCTCCGGCGGTGGGCCGGGCTGCTCGACGGCGGCCACTAATCCGGGTTCGTCTTTTAGGAACAAGGGGCGCATCCATTGCCAGATGGCGGAGGAGAGTTCTTTGCCGGCGGTTTTGGCGCCTTCGGAGCTTTTCAGTTCGTCGAGGATGTAGCCGGCGGCGGCGGTGGCGAGGGTGGCGAGGGGCATGGCAGTTTTTTTTTGTGCCGCCAAGCTAAGAAAAAGCTGCGCTAATTCCACGGACTTTCTCCAATTGCCCGGCTGTAAAACCCCGGCAGGGTCCCGAACTCTGCCGGGGTTGACCTTCCGATTATCCGGCGGCGGGTTCTCCGAATGTTGCGGCCCTACGGAAAGCTGCCCGGAATCTCTACCTTTGCCGCACATCTCATTTGGGGTGCCATTTTTTAATTGAGAATTGAGAATTGAGAAATGGCTGAGATCAAACCCATCGAACCTGTCCGGGTCATGCCGGGAAGGGAAATGAGTGCTCGCCATTTCAACAGCAGCACTTCATCAGATAGGTGACCCATCGTGTGCATTGTTTCACTTTTAAAAAATTACACGATGAAAAAGTTACTGTTGGCAGGGATGTACCTGCTCATTTCAAACTTCATCATTTCACAAACACAACTCAGTGGTAAAATCACAGACATGCAGGGCCGGTCCTTGCCGGGGGCCAGCGTCGTGCTGCTCGAAACGCGGCAAGGCACGGTGGCTGACGAGCAGGGGAATTACCGTATTGCCGTCGCCCGGCCCGGCGCCTACACCCTGCGGGCGAGCTATGTCGGCTTTGAAGAAACGGCGGTGGCAGCCAACGTTGCGGAGGATGGCGGCACCGTCGTCCTGAACGTGCGGCTGCCCGAACGGGTGCTGCTGCTCGACGTTCTGACGGTGCAGGCCACGAGGGCCGGGGAGCGTTCGCCATTCACGTATTCGAGCATCGGCAAAGCCGCGCTCGAAAGCCGCAACCTCGGCCAGGACCTGCCCTACCTGCTCGACGCCACGCCCTCGGTCGTCGTCACCTCCGATGCCGGGGCGGGCGTGGGCTACACGGGCCTGCGCATCCGTGGCACCGACCCCACCCGCATCAACGTCACCATCAACGGCATCCCGCTCAACGACGCCGAATCGCAGGCCGTCTTTTGGGTGGACCTGCCCGACATCGCCGCTTCCACCGAGGACCTCCAAATCCAACGCGGCGTGGGCACTTCCACCAACGGCGCCGGGGCCTTCGGCGGTACCATCAACCTGAACACCGCCAAACTCCACGACCTGCCTTACGGCGAATTCTCCGGCACCCTCGGCTCCTTCGGCACCCGAAAAGCCACCGTCCAATTCGGCACCGGGCTGCTTTTTAGTCCACAGTCCGCAGTCCACAGTCCGGAGTCTGGAGTCCACAGTCCACAGTCTTCAGTCCACAGTCCGGAGTCCGCAGTCAGCAGTCCACAGCCCAGCGGGTTTTCTTTGGATGGGAGGTTGAGCCGCATCGTCTCCGATGGCTACATTGACCGGGCGGGTGTTGACTTAAAATCGTTTTACCTCTCGGCGGCCTGGTTGGGAAAAAAGAGCGCCCTGCGGGCAAATGTATTTTCCGGCCATGAGGTGACTTACCAAGCATGGAACGGCGTGCCGGCGCAATGGGTGGACGATGCCAAACTCCGCACCTTCAACGTCAGCGGCACGGAAAAACCGGGCACGCCCCACGACAACGAGGTGGACGATTACACGCAGACTCATTACCAACTTATTTTCAACCGGGAACTCACCCGCAACTGGAACCTCAACCTCGCCGGGCATTACACCCGCGGCTACGGTTTTTTCGAGCAGTACAAAGCGCGCCAAGACCTCAACGCGGACTATGGCGCCGTCACCTGCGACACCTGCCCGCACATCAGCGACGTCATCCGGCGGCGGTGGCTCGGCAACGATTTCTTCGGCGGTACCTGGGCGCTGCATTTTCAAAAAAACAACCAGCGGCTGCAAGCCACCCTCGGCGGCGCCTGGAACCAATACCTCGGCGAACACTTCGGCGAACTCGTCTGGGGCCAGGTGCTGCCGGGGCTGCCACCCAATTTCCGCTATTATGAGGGCAGGGGCGGCAAAACGGATTTCAATGTTTTCACCAAAATCAGCAACAGTTTCACGCCGTTCCTCCACGGCTTCCTCGACCTGCAATACCGCCGCGTGGGCCACGACATCACGGGCACTGACAACGACCTGCGGGAGGTGCGGGCTTCGGCGGATTACGATTTTTTCAACCCCAAGGCCGGGCTGCTCCTCGATGTCCGCGACAACGCCACGGCCTACGTCTCCTTCGCCGTGGGCCACCGGGAGCCGAACCGCGACGACTTCACCGATGCCCCCGCCAACGCCCGCCCCCAACCGGAGCGGCTTTACAACACGGAGGCGGGCTTCCGGCTGCGCCAAACAAAATCCACCTGGAGCGTCAACCTCTACCAGATGCTGTACAAAAACCAGCTCGTACTCACCGGCAACATCAACGACGTGGGCGCGGCCATCCGCCGCAACGTGCCCGGCAGCTACCGCCTCGGCTTAGAGGTGGCCGGCAGCGTGGAGCTTTCGGAAAAACTGCACTTCGACGGCAACGCCACCCTGAGTCAAAACAAAATCAAAAACTTTACGGAGTACGTGGACAATTGGGACACCGGCGGGCAGGACGCCCTCGAACACGGCACGACGGACATCGCTTTCTCCCCAAATTTCATGGCCTTCGGCAAGCTGCGCTTTCAGCCCTTCGGGCAATTGGAATTGGCCCTGTCGGGCAAATACGTTGGCAGCCAGTTCATGGATAATACCTCGAACGAAAACGCCTTACTCAGTGCTTATTTCGTCAGCGGCCTGCAAGTGCGGTACGCCTGGAAGCCCGCTTTTGCGGAGGAGGTGAGCCTGAATTTCTTGCTCGACAACCTGCTTGGCGCCCGCTATTCTTCCAACGCCTGGATTTACCGCTACACCTCCGCCAGCTACGATGGCCGCCCCGACGACCCTTACACCCGCTTTGAAGGTGGCAACACCTATAACCTTACGGGTTATTACCCGCAGGCGGGCCGCAATTTTTTGCTGGGGGTGGCGGTGAAGTTTTGAGCGGGCTTGCAAAGCTGCACGGCCTTTGGGTTTTATTTTGGATTTTTACCGGGGCAAACAGCCATCTGCCTTTTGAATTCAAAAAGGTGTAATGGCCGGGCCTGGGGCTGAATTTTTCGCCCTCATCATTTTTTACCATGAAACGACGCCTCCTCGCCGTTCTGCTTTTGGTTGCTCTCGCCGGGTTGATTTTCATTCAATTCAGGCTGCTGCTCGTGGGTGTCAGGTTGGAGAAACAGCGCTTCGACCAACAGACCGAGGCGGCCATTCATGCAGCGGCATTGGCACTCGACGAGCCGGGGCCTGCGGGAGATGCACTCGTGCGGCACTTGCGCGGGGAGACGCCCGGCAAAGCTGGCGCCTCTTTGTCGCAGGCCCTCGATTCGTTGCTCGTGGCAGAACTCCGCCGGCAGGGGGTCACTGCCCATTTTCGTTTTGCCATTACCGACTATTACGCCAAAGAGATTTTTCTGGCCAGCCTTGATTTTTCCCCGGAAAGTTTCAGTTTTGGGCGGTACACCGTGCGGCTCGGCGGGCGCATCACCGGCGAGTGTGGCTGCAACCGGGCGCTGCACCTCGACGTGTCCAACTTGTTCACCTACCTGGTCGGCGAGTTGGACTATCTCATCATTCCGTCGGTGCTTTGCTTAGTAGCCATCGTTTTTTGCTTAGCCCTGCTCATCACCACCCTGAGGAAAGAGCAGCGGTTGAACCAGGTGAAAAACGATTTTATCAACAACCTGACTCACGAGCTGAAAACTCCCGCTTTTTCAATCGCCCTCTCTGCCCGCATGGCTTCTGAAAGCCTCGAAAAGGGAGACACTGAAAAGGCCCTCCAATTTCTCCGCCTCATTGGGAAGGAAAACGAGAAACTAAAGACACACATCGAAAAGGTGCTCGAACTGGCCAGTTTGCAGGACGCCCGCTACACGCTGCATCGGGAACCCGCCAGCCTGCACGAAATCATCTTCGGGGTGTTGGAGGAATTTGCACGGCAGGTGCAGGAAAGAGGCGGCACTTTGACGCATTCGCTGCAAGCGCAAAACTCCCGCGCCGAAGTGGATGTGGCGCACTTCAAAAATGTGCTGCGCAATCTGCTGGACAATGCGCTGAAATACTCGCCGGGGCAGCCGCAGATTAACGTGGCTACCGCCAATGCCGGCCATGTTTTCGAGCTATCGGTGACGGACAGGGGCATGGGCATCCCCGCCGCAGAGCAAAAGTTGGTCTTCGACAAATTTTACCGGATTTCGACCGGTGACCGGCACTCCGTGAAAGGGTTCGGCCTTGGCCTGAGCTATGTGAAACAAATAGTGACGGCGCACGGCGGCACGGTGGAATTGGCAAGCGAAATGGGCGTAGGTACGGCCATTAAAACACGATGGCCACAATGAGGAGGAAAATCTACTTTGCAGGCCTTGCCTCTGGTAGCTCGCAGGCTTCTTCGGCTTTGCTTCCGCAAACGGGGCATGCGCCGAATTTGTCTGCCAGCATGGGATTGCGGGAGGAGCAACTGCCGCGGAACTCCCGCTTTTTTAGAAGGAAGCCGATGTTCATGGCGATGACGGCGAGGAAGATAAATGCGAATATGGCGAGGAAAGTATTCAGGAAACTCATGTTTTGCGCTTGAAAATGCCAACTTGGCCACTGTCGTTCCAGGGGCCAAATTTTTAAAAATATTACATGCAGGAACAAGGCCCCAGATGAATAGTTTACTTTTGCTACCTTTTCAAAAGGAGCCTCATTGCTCCGCAAAATTAGCCTAAAATGACTTCGAAGCCCATTCTCTCCAAAAATTCTGTGGCCAATCTTCCGGCGAAATTGGAGGCCTTCGCCCGCCTGCTTCAAATCATGGAAGACCTGAGGGCGCAATGCCCTTGGGACCGCAAACAGACATTTCAGTCGCTGCGCAATCTGACCATCGAAGAAACCTACGAACTGGTGGACGCCATCCTCGACGAGGACCTCGGCGGCATCAAAGAGGAGGTAGGCGACTTGCTGCTCCACATCGTTTTTTATGCAAAAATAGCCGAAGAAAAAGGAGCCTGGGACATTGGCGCAGCCCTGCATGCCGTGTGCGATAAACTCGTCGCCCGCCACCCGCATGTGTACGGCGATGTGGTGGTGAACAGCGAAGAGGATGTGAAGAAAAATTGGGAGCAGCTCAAATTGAAAGAAGGCAAAAAATCTATTTTAGCAGGGGTACCCACTTCGCTGCCCGCGTTGGTCAAGGCTTGGCGCATGCAGGAAAAAACGGCACAGGTGGGCTTCGAATGGGAAACGACGGAGCAGGTTTGGGAAAAGGTAGAAGAGGAAATCGGCGAACTCCAGGAGACTGTGACCGAAGGCCAATCGCACCAGCGCATAGAGGAGGAGTTTGGCGACGTGCTCTTTGCCCTCATCAACTACGCCCGGTTCCTTGGCATCGAGCCGGAAACGGCCCTCGAAAAGGTGAACCGCAAATTCAAATACCGGTTCGAATACATCGAAGCCAAGGCCCCCAAAAACCTGAACGACATGACTCTGGCAGAAATGGACGCCCTGTGGAACGAGGCAAAAAATGGCAAATAATTTTCAAAAACTGAAAATCAAAACCGCATGAAGCACCTCCTTTTTCTCATTTTCTCAACGCTTATGTTCAGCGCATGCACCGACGTCCAGGGTAGTCAGCAGCAGGCGACAGGTGAGCAGCCCACCCTTGACACTCCCCCACCAGGAGCCGGTGAATCAACCCCCGCGGGCAAGCAAATCAACCTCAATGAGCCACCGAATTCCGAATTCTCGCCCGACTACCTCATGGGCAAATTCGACCCGGCGCAGCACCCGGACTTCGTGGCGGTGGATTCGCAATACTCGGACGGTGACCCCTATTTTTTGCGAAAAGATACTTATGCCGCTTTTCAGAAAATGTGGGAAGCTGCCAAAGCTGATGGCGTCAAGCTGACCATCATTTCCGCTACGCGGAATTTTGAGCGGCAGCGGGAAATATGGGAGGCCAAATGGACGGGCGCCCGCCTGATAGAAAATGGTACGAATGCCGCTAAGAAATACCCGGAACCCAAAACACGGGCATTAAAAATCCTGGAATACAGCTCCATGCCCGGCACCTCCCGCCACCATTGGGGCACCGACATTGACCTGAACGACCTCGACAATTTTACCTTTGAACAAGGCCCTGGCAAGCCGGTCTATGACTGGTTGAAGGCGCATGCCCATGAGTTTGGCTTTTGCCAGCCTTACTCGAAAAAAGGCCCCGATAGACCTGAAGGGTATAATGAAGAAAAATGGCATTGGTCGTACATTCCCGTGGCTCGCAAGCTGACGGATTTGGCTGCCCGTGAAATGAAAGATGAAATGATAGATGGGTTTAAAGGGGCAGGCACTGCTGCCCAGATCGGCGTGGTGAAAAAATACGTGTTGGGAGTCAACAAGGATTGTTTGTAAAAAAAAAAAATCCCGAAGCTAACGCGAGGGTAGATTTGCTTCGGGACCGGGTTGGTGAATGTTTGTTAGCTTTCTCAAGCGTATGTTTCAACATTCACCGCAAATTGAAGGGGGCGGTAGTCGAACGAATGAAATGTGCCTTTAACAATCAGATGTACGTTGTTTCTGTACTTCAAAGGAGACAAACGGCATGCCAACAAATTTTAATATCAACCTCCACTTGCCAATCATTCCTGAAGTTGGTAGCCCTGCTTTACCGGTTTCCAAAATTGGTATCTTCTTTTTGTTTTAATACCACATCATTGAGTCTTAGAGTCTTGTTGTTGCGGATGACATCAAGTGAAACGGTATCGCCGGGGCGGTAGCGAGCTACCTGTTCTTGTAATTCGGGGCTTGTTCTGGTCTTTGTGCCATTTACGGAAATGATGACGTCATTCACGCGCAACCCGGCGCTCTCAGCGCTGGAAGCCTGCACTACATCCCGCACAAAAACGCCTTCCACTATCGATAGGCCGAGGTCCGTGGCGATTTCGTTGTTCACGTCGAGTATGGTAATACCCAACATCGCCCGGTGTACTTTGCCGAACTCTTTCAGGTCGTTCATCACTTTTTTTACTAAGTTGGACGGGATGGCGAAAGAATACCCCTCGTATCCGCCGGATTCACTCATGATGGCCGAATTGATGCCCACGAGTTCGCCGGCCATGTTGACGAGCGCGCCCCCGCTGTTTCCAGGGTTAACCACAGCATCGGTCTGAATGAATGATTCGATAGAATACATGCCAGGCAGGATGTTGATGTTGCGACCTTTGGCGCTGATGATGCCTGCTGTAACTGTAGAACTGAGGTTGAACGGATTGCCGACGGCCAGCACCCATTCACCGACGTTGATGTCGTCGGAATTGGCATATCGCATGGCGGAGAGGCCGGTTTCCTCAATTTTAAGTAAGGCCAGGTCTGTCGTGGGGTCGGTGCCCACCACTTTGGCTGGATAGGTTCGCTTGTTCGTCAGTGTCACTGCCACCTTACCGCCACCCGCGACCACGTGGTTGTTGGTGATGATGTAACCATTGTGAGAAATGATGACGCCCGAACCACCGGAGTAACCTTCCAGCGCAGAGCCACTCCGAACCGAGATGTTGGCGACAGCAGAAGTGACTTGATTCGCTGTTGCCACAAAATCCTGGGGCATGCCGAATGGGACGGATGGTTTGGCCTCCATGGGAATGTTCGTGTAGTTGGTAAATTGGGCGGAAGCCCGTTGCTGGTCAAGATGGGCAGTGTGCGATTTTTCAAAATTGTGAAACAGAATCAAGGTGAAAACGGCATTGATTGCCAGTGTGAGGGCAATTCCGGCGGGATTAAAGTCCATTCCCAATTTTTTCATAAGAGTCGAATTTTACGGGTGATGAAATTACCCCCGGTGATAAAGGGGCAACCGGGGGCTGGAGAATAGTTCTTATTATGCAGGTAATAACGACAGCAATGGCGGATATTTCCTGTGCGTCATCAATTTTTTTAAAATAATACCGGCAATCACTTTACAAAGGTCATTTTCTGGTGGTTCAATAAACCTTGTGGTTGGGATGCCGTATAATGGGAAAAAAGGTGCGTGCGGAAAAGAGCATTTTTAAGTAAACATCCCGACGTAACGGGCGATGTTTCCCCACATTGACGAAAGTCCCCGAACATGTTAGCAGCGCTTGTTGTCTGTATGTCGGAAGCGCGCTAAATTTGTTCGTGAAAATTCGCCCGACATCATTCCCACGTTTTTAAACTCATACATCATGGAAGATACCCTCGTGAAATCCAATGTCCTCAAAGGAGGAGAATTTATTATCAAAGAATCCCGGGCAGATGATACTTTCATTCCCGAAGAATTCAACGAAGAGCAAAAAATGGTGCACCAGATGGTGAAAGATTTTCGCAAAGAGGCAGGTGAAAAAGTCGCCAAGCTGGAGCATCAGGTCGAGTTAATGGAGCAGGCCGGAGAACTCGGTCTTTTAAAATGTCACATCCCCGAAGCCTACGGCGGCATGCCCTTCGACACGAACACGAACACCATCATCAGTGAGGAGTTGGGCGCTATGGGCGGGGGCTTCGCCACCACAGTAGCTGCCCACACCGGCATAGGCATGTTGCCCATTCTTTACTTTGGCACTGAGGAGCTGAAGCTGAAATACCTGCCCAAGCTCTGTAGCGGCGAGTGGAAGGCCTCGTATTGCCTCACCGAGCCAGGCTCCGGCTCCGACGCCCTTTCTGCCAAAACAAGGGCTGACCTTACCCCCGACGGCAAATACTACCTGCTCAATGGCCAGAAAATGTGGATTACCAATGCCGGTTTTTCCAACATGTTAATCGTATTCGCTCAAATCGACGGCGACAAGTTCACTGGCTTCATCGTCGAAAAAGATACGCCCGGTATTACCCTTGGTGCGGAAGAGCACAAGCTCGGCATCAAAGGTTCGTCCACCCGTCAGGTATTTTTTGAAAATGTGAAAGTACCGGCTGGTAATGTATTGGGCCAAATCGGCAAAGGTCATCTCATCGCTTTCAACGCCCTCAACATCGGGCGCTTCAAATTGGGCGTGATGTGCATGGGCGCTTGCAAGAGGGCGATTTCTATTTCGGTGAAGTATGCCAATGAGCGCCAGCAGTTCAAACAATCCATCTCAAATTTTGGCGCGATAAAATACAAATTGGCCGAGCAAGCCCTCCGCACATTTGCCCTCGAAAGCGTCAGCTACCGCATCTCCGATTTATTGCAGGACAAAAAGAAGGCATTGATGGATAGTGGAGCAGCTTATTCGGAGGCTATGCTCGAGGCCGCCGAAGAATATGCCGTTGAATGCGCCATTGCAAAAGTCTATGGCTCGGAAGTGACCGATTATGTCGTGGATGAAACGGTGCAGATTCACGGCGGCTATGGCTACTCCGAGGAGTACCCTGCTGCCGCTGCTTACCGCGATGCCCGCATCAACCGCATTTATGAGGGCACCAATGAAATCAACCGGTTGCTCATGGTTTCTCAATTGTTGAAACGCTCTATGAAAGGCGAGATTGACATGGTGGGACCTGCCTGGGAAGTACAGAAAGAGCTGTCGTCCATGCCCTCCTTTGAAAGCCCCGAAGGGATATACGGAGCGGAGCGCAAAGCGCTCGGTGATTTTAAAAAAATCATTCTGATGACGGCAGGGGCTGCCGTAAAAATGCAGATGGACGGCCAGATGAACATCAAAGAAGAGCAGGAAATAGTGATGAACGTGGCCGATATAATGATTGAAACCTTTGCCGCAGAATCACTGCTACTGCGGGTGGAGAAGGTGGCCGGGATGTCGGATAGAAAGCATCCGCAAGATGTTTACGATGCCATGCTCCGGGTGTTCTTCAACGATGCTACGTCCCGCATCCAGAAGAGTGCCACCGATGCCCTCGCCTCATTCGCCGAAGGCGACCTGCTGAAGACTTTCCTCATGGGGGTGAAGCGGTTCACGAAGTACCTGCCGGTGAATGTGAAAAACGAGCGCAGAAAAATTGCAGCGGTGCTCATCGAGGCCAATGACTACTGCTTCTGATGATGATAAACCGATGTGAGATTGCCCGGAGCGATCACATCTGTACCTCAACGCACCAACACCTTTTCCACCCATACCACTCCACTCGCTTCGAGCGAGATGAAATACACGCCAGGGGGCCAGGTGCTCACGTCCACCGACGCTTGAAGCTCACCGCTTGCTGCCGGGAGCGTCCGCTGCCAGAGGGGCTGACCGAGGATGTTGTAAGCTGACAGGCTCACAACACCTCTGTAGATTACTGGTAGTTGAGCGGAGACGTGGATGGTTGATTGGGCGGGGTTGGGGGAAAGAGAAAGGGCGGTTGGTCTTTCCGGCTGTGAGAGTGTGGCCACTGGCATTCCACAAGTATCAACATAATCCCCCGACCATTTGGCTATGAAAAGAACAGTGTCGTTATCAATGCTTCTGAACCCTCCACCAATAAAAATGGTATCCTTGAATACCACTGCTCTTTCAATTCGTTGGTCAAAATCTCCGCCTAATCCGCACCATTTTTCTCCATCCCATTTAGCCGCATTGTCTGCGCTAACTCCACCCCCCACAGAGTGAAACGTGCCAAAAACATACAAATCATCGTGATAAATCACCATGTCGTGAGCGACCACTGTTTCTTCGTCAAAAGAACCCCCGACATCTACCCAGGCATCGTCTTTGAGCTTCATGATACCATTCCCGGCGTTTCCATAACTTTTACGGAAGTTGCCGCATATATACAGCTCATCTTTATAGACGATGAGATCGTTGACATCTCCGATTGTCCCTTTAATGCCTCCGCCTACAGGATACCAGTTCTCCCAATCGTAACGGGCTACATCTAATTGGTCAGCTACATTTGGCCCGGTGGCAAACTGGCCACCAACGTATAGCTGACCCTCAAAAATAGTAGCCCCCACTATCTGAGGATAATTTGTCAAAGGTGGAGAGTAAGGAAAGTCAAGAGGTATATAATCTTCATCGTTCCATTTAACAATTGCATGTGAAATAACACTTCCTGCAAGAGGAAATCTACCATAAATGTACAATTCGTCATTATAGACAAGTTGCCCCCATACAATCCCCGCGTCCCCGTCAAAATCTCTGATGCCACTTCCTACAGAATCCCATTTTACACCATCCCATCTGGCGATACCTTTTATCGGCACTCCGCCAATGCTGTAGCCAAAATTCGAGGCGTAGATTTCATCTTTGTAGCGGATAATACTATAAAAACTAGGACAAGTAAAACTATCGCAGTTGTCGTGTCCTGTCCCCAAAGGATGATATTGTTCACCATCCCACTTGGCAATCCCATTCACCTCAGTTCCGCCCGCGTATTTAAACCGGCCTCCGAGATAAAGCACATTATCTAAAGTATCACCAAAAAAGGCTCTTACGTGGGAGTTGGTACTTCCCCCAACTGTTTCCCAGTTTTGAGAAATTAAAGAGGAGGTATTTAAAAGTAAAATAGTTGCTATCCAAACTTTATTTTTAAGCGTACACATTTTTCAAGATTTGAGAAAAAAACAGGGAGCCGCAAATTGCGACCCCGATGTTTTCAAAGTTTGATGAATTTTTGGGTCAGCAATTTATCTTCTGCTTCGATTGTCACAGAGTAAACTCCAGGAGATAGGTTACTGATGTCTATTTGTAGCAGTTCCTTGGAAGAATTTGGAATCTCTTGGAACATCGCCTTTTTACCAAGTACATC
>SCUG01000199.1 GCA_004297645.1 Saprospiraceae bacterium
CTGATTTACCAAATGGGCGCCGAAATAGCCCGCCATTGCAAGCGCATGGGCATTCACATCAACTTCGCCCCGGTAGCCGATGTGAACAACAACGCCGCCAACCCAGTCATCAATTACCGCTCTTTTGGCGAAGACCCGTACAACGTGGCAGCCAAGGCCTACATGTTCATGAAAGGAATGCAGGACAATGGCATCATGGCTTGCGCCAAGCATTTCCCTGGCCACGGCGACACCAACGTGGACAGCCACCGCGACCTGCCCGTCATCCCCCACAACAGAGCACGCCTCGACAGCGTGGAGTTGCTCCCATTCAGAATTCTCGCGCAGCAAGGTGCGGCGAGCATCATGGTGGCCCATCTGGATGTGCCCGCACTCGACCCCACCAAAGGCCTGCCCACTTCTCTCTCCCGGCCGGCCATCACCGGAGTGTTGAAAAACCAACTGCATTTCAACGGGCTGGTGCTGACCGATGCCCTCGAAATGAAGGGCGTCACCAAAAACTACAAACCGGGCGAAGTAGAAGCTATGGCACTCGCTGCCGGCAATGATGTATTGCTGCTCCCCTCCGATGTGGACGCCGGCTTCAAAACCGTGAAGGCCTGGCTGCAAGACGGCCGCCTCGACAGCAGCAGCGTTTACACCAGCGTAAAAAAAGTGTTGCACTGGAAATACCGATTGGGACTTACTTCTTTCGACCCCATTTCCACGGAAGGTCTGAGCGCTGACCTGAACGACAGCCATGCGAAAGCAGTGAAACGCACTTTGATTCAAAACGCCCTCACCCTCGTGCGCAACGACGGTGGCCTGTTGCCACTGAAAGACGTCAGCTCGCCCGGCATCGCCGCCCTCGGCATCGGCGATCTTGACAACAGTCAGTTTTTGCAACGCCTGCAATCGTACGCGGACATTCCCCCCCTGACCTGCGACAGCGACATCTCCGCCGCTGACAGCCGGGCGATGCTTTCCAAATTAAAGGGCAAAGACCTCGTCATCGTCAGCCTGCGGGGCATGAGCCAGTCCGCCGCTAAAAACTGGGGGCTAAAACAAAGCGCCATTGATTTTATCAAAAAATTGCAACGCCAGACCCGCGTCGTGCTGGTCGTGTTCGGCAACCCCTACGCCCTGAAATACTTCGACGGTGTGGGCTGCGTGCTCGAAGCCTACGACGAGGGTGACGACATCGAAGACCTGGCGGCGCAGGCGCTGTTCGGGGCTTTCCCCATTCAGGGCAAACTCCCTGTCACGGCTTCGCCGGAAAGCAGCGGCGGCATGGGCCTCGTTACCCCCGGCTTGCAACGCCTCAGCTACGGCCTGCCCGAAGAGGTGGGCATGAGCAGTGCCTCATTGCTCAAAATAGACGGGCTTGTGCGCGAGGCCATTGATTCGGAGGCTACCCCCGGTGCGGTGGTGCTGGTGGCCAAAGACGGCAAAGTCGTTTTCCAAAAAGCCTACGGCAAACACACCTACGAAAAAGAGGCTACCCGTACGCAAGTGTCCGATATTTTCGACCTGGCCAGCGTCACCAAAATAGCCGCCACCACCGTGTCGCTGATGAAACTACAGGAGGACGGCAAATTCAGTGTGAACGACCCTGTGGAAAAGTACCTCCACGAATTCGGCAGCACCAACAAGGCGGGCATCCCCATGCTCGACATGCTCACCCACCGGGCAAGACTGACGACGTGGATAAAATTTTACGAAGCCACCATTTCAGCAGAAGCCAAGCCGCTTTCGCTATATTACAGCGACAGAAAAAGCGAGCAGTTCCCGTACCCCGTAGCCAAAGACCTCTGGATGAGGGCAGACTATCCCGACTCCATCTGGCAGGCCATCCGCCAAAGCCCACTCCTCGAAACGGAGGAGTACAAATACAGCGACCTCGCTTTTTACATCGCCGGCGAAATCGTGCACCGCCTCAGCAGCCAGCACATCGAAGACTATGCCCACAACTGCTTTTACGAGCCGCTCGGAATGCGCACCACCACCTACCGCCCCCTCGAAAAGTTTCCCCCCGGCCGCATGCCGCCCACGGAGGATGACCACTATTTTCGCGACCGCCGCATTCAGGGCTACGTGCACGACATGGGCGCTGCCATGCTCAACGGCGCCACCGGCCACGCCGGTCTCTTTTCCGACGCCAACGACCTCGCCATCCTGATGCAAATGCTCCTGAACAAAGGTAGCTATGGGGGCCGCCAATACCTTAAACCGGAGACCATCCACCAATACGCCAGCCGCTGCGGTAAATGCACGCGCCGCGGCATAGGCTTCGATATGCCGCAGATCCAAAAGGGGCTTGAGCCAAACCTCTCCCTCTTAGCCAGCGAAAACACCTTCGGCCACCTCGGCTTCACCGGCAACGCCGTTTGGGCTGACCCGGACAACGGCCTTGTTTATATTTTCCTCTCCAACCGAACCTACCCCAGCATGTTCAACAACAAGCTGGGTAAAATGAATACACGGATAAAAGTGCAGGATGCCGTGTACGAGGCACTGGAGAAAGTGCCCTGATTTTGGCCTGCGGCCAACCATCCGGCGGGCTGATTGTTTACGAACAAAAAAATCCCCAACAAGCTCTAAACCATCGTCCATGAAGAACTTCGCCTATCCCCTGTTTTTTCTCTCCGTTTTGTTTTTCGCTGACCGGTCTATTGCGCAGCCCGGGGCTTACATCATTGGCGGCCACGTGCCGCCGGCGCCAGACAATAAGCGGGTAACGCTGCATGTGTTCGACCCTATCAGTCAGGAAAAAAAAGTAACGGCTATGGCCGTTACCGGCGCTGATGGCAGCTACCGGCTGGGGTACATTTTCCAGGGCCCCGAACTTTACACGATGACATTCCCCGGTGGGCAGGAGGTGATGCTCGCCGTTGACGAGGGCCAGAACAACATCGTGCTGAATATCAGCCCCGATGGCGACAGCATCGAAATCAGCGGCTCGCCCGATAGCGAGAAACTCCAGGGCTACGACCAGTTCCGGGCGAAGTCGTTCCGGCGCCTCGTGCAGCCCACCTACGATGCCATGAAATCCGCCGGCGATGCTGGCGACAAGCTGGCCGGAATAGAAGCCGTGGCCGCTTACGCCCAAGCCAGCGAGCAGCGGCATGGACATTTTCAGAGCCAACGGCGCCCGTTCGCAGTGGGAAAAGCCTGAAAATGCAGGCACACCCGCTCAACTCACCCGCCGACGATTTCTTTTTCGTGAAAACGCAAACCGGCAAAGGCGGCTTCTTCGTCTCGAACCGAGCTTTCGAAATGGAAAAGGTCACCACCACGCACGAAGACATTTTCCACTTCGAATACACGAAGCCCGTCCGCCAATGGGTAGCGAAAGGCGAGGTGCTCGACAAAAACAGCCAGGAGCCGGTTGCCGGCGTGGAAATTGCCTTGTGAAATACAACGGGCAACGGCGTTCTCTGGGCATAATCGTCTCGGCGACGGGGGCTTATAAATTCCCGGTGGAGCGATCCGCCAAGTATTACGTCGAAGCCCTCTAGAAGGGCTACTTCTCTGGCAGCACAACTTCGATACCTACGATTTCGAGAAATTCAACGACTTCGGCATGCTGGTCTTGATGAAATCGGAAGCCCGCTCGGAAAGCGGCGAACCGCTCGCCAGGGAGGAACGGATGAACGAATCCCCGGCCAAATCGGCGGTAAAAGAAAAAGAACATGCCGACCCCGCTAAGACCAAAATCGTGATTATAAACGAGCCGGAAGCCAAGCTCCTGACCGCGGTCGGGACGAAAACCAAGACCGAAGTGCTCGCCGGGATTGCCTCGACGACCCGGCAAGAAGGCCCTTCGTACAAAATTCAAATCATCGCCATCGGCAAATGCGACCCCAAGCAGCCTCGCTACGCAAAGTTGAAAAACATCGCCCGTCTCGGCAGCGTGTTCCTCACCAAACGCAACCTTTACCGGGTGCTACTGGCTGCCTTTATCGTGGAGTATCGGAATGGAAATCGTGTGGGGAAGGTGGAGGAACAGCGGTAGGCGGGGAAATACTTAAAGTTGAGTTACTTTAGGCATAATGCCCTTCCAACACGATTAAGTTAAGGAAAATATGGACAATTCTGCCCTGACTTCATCCCCCTAACCCCCTTCAAAGGGGAACTTAGACCCTGCGAAATCGCTCGATTTGTGCGTTTTAGCAGACACGGATTCCCCCTTTGAAGGGGGTTAGGGGGATGACAGCGGCGAACCTAAAGCTTAACTTAATGGGAATGAATGCCCTTCGGGAATGAGTTTCTGAAGGGCATTTTTGTTTTTGGTCGGAAAAGGACAATCAGATTCACCGGGGACTTTACTTTTGCGTCAACGCCCTTGTGCCAAAAAAATCCACAAATCAACCCAAATGAGCAATGTCCCAAATCCTGACTTCCGGTTCGACCGCCCACCTTTCAATCACTTGTCAATTGGGGGGGGGTAAAGCATTTCCTTTCTACCTTTCAATTTCATTCCAATGGACATTTCCACGACCCTTTCGAAGCAGTGGTTGATTTGGATGCGAACTGGAAAATCCTGCTTAACCCGCCTTGGCGACTTGATTTAGCGGGAGAGCGAGCGACTAATTTCTTACGAACAGTAGAAACTCGGTTCAAGGAGAACCGCCAGCCAAGATTTTTTGCAAGGCAACTTCATCTCCGCCTATCCACCTTAGATAGAGCTTGCCATCAGACATTGTGCTGTACGCCCAGCCATTGCATTTGTCTGCGTGTCTTGCTAGAGGCTATTCGAATGTTGGAAAACACCAACTTGCAGGTTCAGGAAATTGCCGACGAATTAGGCTATGCTGACCATGATTATTTCATCCGGTTTTTCAGGAACAAAACCAGTTGGACGCCTGCTAAGCTGAGGGCAATAATTGTAAGATAGTTGAATGGGCTAGTTGTCCTGTTTTTTGCGCAAGTTGTCCTGTTGAGCAAATTGAAAAGGGCTATAGTTTTGTAGCATCTTCTCATCGAGCTAGTTTTTTGAAAACGTGCTGCCGAACAAGACCTCGGCAGTAAGCTTTCAAAGAAAATTTGCTTCAACCAAATCTTTTCCATGAAAAAGTACGTGACTACCAACCTGGCAATAGTCTTCTTTATTGCCGTCTGCATTTCGATTTTTTCTTCCTGCAAAAAGGAGAGCGAAAATATTCCCGAAACACCAAGCACTGAATCCAATTCTGAAAATGCATCTGAAACTATGGACGCAAGTATAACCACTCGCAGTTTAGGACTTTCAGTTGACGTTTCTCTTCAAGACGGCAGATTAATATTTGATAGCGAAGCGGATTTTGAAAATGGAATGGTGGAACTGAAAGAGCTAAACACGCTGGATTGGAACAATAGTATTAATTTCAATTCCTTTTGGGAGCAATTCAACACCCTTCATACTCAGGCAGAAATGGACGAAATGGACGAATTGCCAATAATGGATGATGAAGCTTTGCTTGCTGTTTTGAACCCAAACGGCATCGTTCAAGTCAACCCTTGGATATTTAAACTAAATGGAGCAAACAGAATAGTGTACGTTTTGCCTGTTTCTAAAATCAACAAAATTAATATCCTAAACAACGAAGTGCCTGTTGACCCCGATATTCTTACATTCTCTTTTGATGATGATGTGTTTTATATACTGGAAACTGGTGAGAATCCACAACTCGGTTGTCAGGGTGAAAATTGTGCAGCAAGGGGCGAACAAGGCGAAGACTCTTTTCATGAATATTGTAGTCGTGATATTGGAGACAAAACCGTGAAATATGAACGAAAAGGTAAAGTCAAGTATGATAGTGGAGGAATATGGAAGGTGTTCAAGATGAAGTTCAAACACAATTGCAAGAGTGGAGGAGGTAGTGATAAAACAACATTTGGTTTTGTGTACGAATATTTTTATAGAAAAAAATGTTCGGGTGAAACGGGAACTGGCGTAAGAACAGAAGGCATGATTGTCGATGAAATCACGGGACAGTTATTGTACAATGTGTGGTACGATAATAAGAAAGTATTAGAGTTCTATAAAGGAACTCGTTGCCTAAGCGACTACTATGCTCGCAATCCAATTAACCCGGAGGATCCCGTAGAGGTTTTACACTTGGACCAATGTTTAATCGATGGCGGTGGATACGATTATTTAGTTTATGACGTTGGCAATATTGCTGGTGGCTGAATCATTATCAAAGGTTCAACGTTGGCAGGGTTTTGCGGCTTTGCCAACGTTGAAAGCTTCTGCCTTCGATGCAATTTATTGGGAATATTATAAGCCTAATGCTTAACAAAAGGGAACTGTTTTTAGGGATTGTTTGGATTATTTCCTTACCTGCCATGTTTGGTCAGACCTCCTTTTCGATACAAGGAAGAATTGGACTAACGGCAGGAATGAGCAGTATTAAGGATGCAGGAGATTTCTCGCAATATTTCCGGACGAGGTTTTATTATAGCGACAACAAGGGAATAGCTCTTCGCCTTAAATTTTCTAACCCATTATCAATTGAGGCAGGCTACGAAGCAAACAATATCGGACTTGAGGTCATTGAAAATTTCTACAAGTTACTGTGCGATACTTGCAATGAAAAAGGAGGAGTATTTAATGGCACTGGGTTTCAGTTTGTTTCCATTCCTTTACGGCTTTCTTATGACCTTAAAATTAGCAATAGGTTATTGTTTCAGCCCACCATTGGCTTACAAGCAGGTTTCACAAATCATGGTTACATAAATCTCGCAGGTTGGGGTGGTCAGGGATATAGTTTAAAACTAACTGAGATTAAAAGAAAAAGCGGTTTCGCCTTGGGTGCGCAATATGGTGGAGAAATTAGCTGGAGGGTCACAAAAAAGGCTACACACCTACAGTATATTACTCTTCTGTTTTTGCACAATGTAGGGTTACTTACCAATCATGAATTTACTTACACTTCATATGCGGAAAATTATGGAACTTCAGAGCGCATTGTGAATTTCAAAGCATCTTATTTGGGCGCAACCATAGGCTACAGATATTTCCTAACCAAATTGCGTGAATGATTTCTATGATTTTACCCCTGGTCAGGCATCTTCCCTTGCTACCCTCTCTCTCTCTCAAAATAACCGCTACTTCTGCACCTGTTGCTTTGCTCCTGCTTGCTGGTTCAAGACCATGTTCGCTTTCCGTCAGATTTCCTGTTTGAAGGGAAAGAAGATGAGGTGGACGAGGTGGTATCACAAAATGGATGTCATCAAAAAGAGGTGAGCAAATCAATCCCGTCATTCGTTTTTCCTGCAACCGCTCCAACCCAAAACCCGTAAGTCTGCCAAAAAAGAAAGAACGAATATTTCCGGGACATGTTCAAAATCGCTCATCAGCAGGTGAAATACGGGTATGTGTCGGTGGATTCGGAAATGGACCGCTGGAAAGGCGCCCTCGAAAAATATGAAATGACCTGGCCAAACGTCTCCGGCCTCAAAGGTTGGGCATCAGAAGCGGCGGCTGATTACAACGTCACCTTCGTCCCTTTCAACCTGCTGCTGGATGAGCAGGGGAACATCATCGCCAAAAACCTCCACGGCAAGGCTTTGCAAAGCAAGTTGGCGGAGCTGTTCCGAAAGTGATCCGTCTGGGGCAGAAAACCAAACCGCCATTCAATTTTTGGCGGGGTACGCTTTTTGAAAGCAACACCCCGCAACTCAAACTTTAGAAATGGTCAAACGAATTATCGGATTCATACTGCTCGGCGGGCTTATCATCGTTCTGGCGAACAAGTTCAGTACCGGCTTGGCGTCTTTTGCCAGCGACAACCTGGTGGATATTTTCGTCGTGGTGGTGTTTTTGCTGCTGCTGATACTCGGCATGGGCAAGGTGCTGCGCAGTTGAGGTGTGACCCTACCCGCCCGCCAGGATGCGTGCATTCAGCATTTGGAGGGCCTTTTTTTCCACTTCGTGTCTCCCGTCAAACACCATAACATCGAACAGCAGGTGCTGCTCCTCTGCAAAATTCTGCTGCCGGGTCACCCGCTCTTCGGTCAGGAAAGGGTCGGCTGTGCCATAGACGAAGTAGAGCTTTTTTTTCGAAAAAAAATCAGTGTGGGCCGTGTAGTCTAAGTCATCCGGCAGTTGCCCCGCCCACAGCACCAAGTGGTCGAAGTGCGGGAAATTGCGCATCACCCAGCGGCATTGCGTGGCCGTGCCTTGTGAGAAGCCCAATAAAATAATTTGCACGTCTTCCGCCAATTGTGGCAGGTAATGGTCGTAGAGCGTTTGGAGGTAGTTGGCATAGTCGGCTATCTCGTCGAGCCGGTGTTCTTTGGTCATCCACGAAGCCACAGGCTCGCCGGTATAGCCCTCCCAATAAAAATGAGACAGGCCCTCCGGTGCCACGACAAATGTTTCCCCATCATCGAGGCCCCGGAAGCGGCGGATGAAGGTACGCGCCAATTGCCCGTACCCGTGGCAAACCATCCAAAACCGCCGGGTCGTTTTGGCGGGCGTTCCGATGGTGTAATAATGTGCCGTCTTGGGAATGGTGATTTTGTGAGCCTGAGACATGGATTTTGTTTTGGGCCAAAATTAGGGAAGTGGGTTGCGTTTTGAAATAAATAAACCACGTCTGACGCTTACTCCCTTCCTTTTCCCTGGTAAACTCTTAAAAATCTACCAACTCCACGTCGAAAACCAGCACTGAATTTTTGGGAATGCCAGGGGGCGGGAATTGGTCGTAGGCCAATGCCGAAGGCAGCAACAGTGCGCCCTTCCCGCATTTTTGAAAGAGGGGGATGCCCCCTGCCAGCCCGCGATGACCTGCGAGAGCGGGAAGGATATGGGCTGGCCCTGCTGCAAATACTGGAAGACCGCTACAACAAAAAGCCCATCGTCATTGCCGCCTTTCAG
>SCUG01000200.1 GCA_004297645.1 Saprospiraceae bacterium
CCTAAAGGGGAACCGTTTTGGCAACTATCTGCGAACTTCCCAAAGTAGGTTCCCCTTTAATACATTCTATCGCAAACGTACGAGGGGTCAGGGGCGGGGCGGGGCGGCGGGGAAATTACCCCGGCTGTATAGTTACAAAAATTTTTGAAAAAAATTTTTAAAACCTATGTGGACTATGTGCCTATTGTGTTTAAGAAACAAGTTTTATGTTTGGTTGTGGCTGCGCCACTATAGGTTTCAAAAAAAAGTGTCGTTTAATTCAGCCTCACTACTTACTGCATTTTGCAGTCCTTTTATGTCAGAATGCCTCGCTCCAACAGGAATTAATATGCTGCCAGAAAGTTCACCGCTGAACCAGCAACTTTCCGGTATAGCACTCATTCCGGTTTGACAACTCAACGAAATATACGCCGTTCGCCAAAAGGGAGGCGTCTATCTTGTTTTGGTGCCCGGCGAACTGGCCGTCACGAAAGAGAATTGCCCTGCCCGCAACGTCCCGGATACACAGACTGAAATCTTCCAATGTTGTCAAACCGGGCAGGTCAACATAAAAAATACCCTCCCTCAATGGGTTGGGGTATATTTTCATACCATTCGTTCCGGGGCGTTCAACGACTGCTGTTGGATTCATGTCGCTGATATTGAGTCTGCTGACCATCATGTTCTTATGCAACAGCTTCGTGTACCATCCTCCAAAATACAGTTTTTGCTTATCAGGGGATAGCCTCATTTCCTTCAAAGCGTAGCTCGTCAAGGGATATGAATTGTAGTAGGAGAAAATACCGCTGTTTCCAAAATCTGTGTTCAACTGGCCATTCCCATTCAAACATAGTATGCCAAAAGTCAGGTGGCTGCCTACAGGGTCGTCATGATACGCCACAAATATGTCTTGTCCTGTTATAGTGATTGACACTGGGTCGCTCCCCAATCCAAAAGCTCCGGGCTCATATTGTCTGAAAATCCCATCATTGCTGAACGTCGAATCCAATGTACCATTCGGTAGCAGCCTTGCGATTAATGTAATAATAGGGTTAGGCTCTACTGAGAAATTTTTCGTCACACCTGATACTAACACTCTGCCATCTTCATAAATGCTCAAGGCATTGCCTCTTCCTGCTGTGAACGGCAGTGTTACCACCCCATTGAAACCGAAACCAGGGTCGGGTTCGCCATCTGGTAAATAACGGCAAAGCGTAATACTTGGGTCGCACACAATTTCGCCCGCATAAATACCTGGATATGGGTGGTAGCCTCCACCCGTGATTAAAACAGAGCCATCATCGTATATTTCAATGTCACCGAGTAGGGTTGAATTGCAGTTGCTAAACCGCTGGTACAAAAAGCCATTGATGCCAAACGTGCTGTCCACCTGCCCGCCCGGATGAAGACGGCCAATAAAAATGAATGTAGAATCGGGGTATTGATAGGAAGGGCCGTAATAAACGTTCCCGGCGATAATGATTTTACCACCCGGCAACGGCAATATTTTGGTTACCATCTCCCGAAAACCGGGCAGGTCTATAATAACCTGGCCCTGGTTGCCAAAGCTTGTATCGAGATTGCCATCAAGGTCTGTCCTTACCAACAGGTTTGCATATCCCGTCTGGCCCGGGAGGGAAACACAGCCGCCCATCAGCACTTTATCGCTTTGGTAGCGGACTGCCGCGAGGCAGGAGTCGTTCTGATACCCCAAATCCAGTCGAACCTCGCCGTCCGGTCCTGCCGTTTGGTCGTATGTTCCATCGGGCAGCAGCCTGGCGAACGCAAAATCGCTCTCGCCGTCCCAGGCGGTATGGCCTGCGAGGATGATTCTTCCGTCGTCCAGAAAGAGCATCGAATAGGAACGGTCATCCCTTTCATCGAAGTCACAGGCAGTTATGCCAGGTATGTAAACATTCTGTGGCTGACCATAAGAAAAAGGCTCACCAAAAGTTGAGTCCACTACTTGGCTATTAATATGGTGAAAGGGGAAAAATGACAAAGCGAAGGAAAGTAAACGTAGATATTTCATGGGCCGAAATATTTGAAACGGTACAGTGCCCAAAACTGGGCGCTGTACCGTCCAAGTGTCAAGGAATATTTATTGTCAATCAACTTTAACAAAGGTCTTATGCAAAGCAGGCTTTCCGTCCAACAGGATTTCAATCATGTAAAACCCATTATTGAAATCCACGACCGAAAATTGGACATTTTTTTCGTGAAAATCCACGCTTTTCAATAATACTCCTTGGCTATTGTAGACCCTTGCAGTACCAGCGTCGAAATCCC
>SCUG01000201.1 GCA_004297645.1 Saprospiraceae bacterium
AGTGTCGGCCTGAGAAGTGTCGGCCTGAGAAGTGTCGGCCTGAGAAGTGTCGGCCTGAGAAGTGTCGGCCTGAGAAGTGTCGGCCTGAGAAGTGTCGGCCTGAGAAGTGTCGGCCTGAGAAGTGTAATACTTAATTGTAGCAAAAATAACTAAGTTTTTTGTATCACACAAGTGGCGTACAAATATTTTTTAATGTGAATTGCAACCCACCCCGTACAGGTATGCACGGCGACGTGGTGAAGATGTTCCTGGAATTGGAAGCGCTGAAAATAGTCTATGTGAGCTGCAACCTCGGCATGCAGGCTCGTGACCTCAACCTGTTGAGTGAAAAATACCGAATGGTGAAGATTCAGCCTGTGGATATGTTCCCGCATACGCACCCGCTTGTGCCGGACTCTGTCCGGAACCTCTTCCCAGTTGGTGCAAGTGTTCGTGCAACGGTAGTGAGAGGCCTCACTTGCACTGTACCCTATCAGGCGACGATCCTGCTGGCCGCTGGGACGGCACCTTCCGCGGCAACATACTCGATCCGGCGGTTTTCACCTAGTCCGCTGAAATCGAGTTCATCGACGGGTCTAAAAAGCTGTTTAAGGGGGATGTGACGCTGGTGCGGTAGAAGGTGGGATGGTTATAATACTGGACGGAGAGCGCAAGTACACCCTGTTGGCGCCGGACCGTAAACGTCAGCTTTCAATTTCACTCAAAAAGACCGGTACTCAGCATCTAAATACTTGTTGGCTTCTGTATGAGAGAATTTCGAGGCCAATTTATTCCAGTGTAAAGTCTTATTAGGAAAACGATTTGCAACGACTCCCAATAAGATGGATTGCGTCAATCTTGCCGAATAAGAGAATGGAGCACTGCTCACACCTCTACCCAAACACGCATCCACAAACTGATGATAATGATCTGCTTCATCGAGTTCCGGGAAATCTGTTTCTTCATATTTTCCATTGACTATCAGTTTAGGATAACTAATGTGTGGCAGTAGTAACCTTCCCTTTTCCCCAATGAACATTGCACCTTGTTCAGGTAGTTTTTCATTATCGGGCAATATTAATTGCTTGTGGTTTTTAGGAGCATCCGTACCATCGTACCATACCCATTTTAAAGTATCCGCCGTGAACCTGGTTCCAGGAAATTGGTAGGTAACGATATTGTGCTCAGGATGTCCGAATCCGGTTGGTTTTCTGCATTTGCACTTTATCGTTCTTGGCACATCCAAACCCAGCGCAGTATAGGGCGTATCAAAAATATGCACGCCCATATCGCCAAGCGTTCCACAACCGTAATCCAATAGTTTTCTCCACTGTGCCGGGTGGTATATTTTATCCTTGTAAGGTCTTTCCGAAGATGTCCCTAACCAAAGATTCCAATCTAAATTCGCAGGGATGGGGTCACTCCCCAAAGGGGCAGGGCCGTCATAGCCCCAGTTCTTATTGGACCATGCCCTCACACAACGGACTTTGCCAATAATGCCTGATTGAATCAATAAAACAGTTCCTCTGTACTCTTTCCATGAATGAATTTGAATCCCCATTTGGGTCACCAGATTTTTATCCTCAGCCATTTTGCGCATCGCTCTTGCCTCTGACACATGATGGGTAAGCGGCTTTTGACAATATACAGGTTTCCCCATTTCCATCGCCATTAAGGAAGCCGGAGCATGGGTGTGGTCAGGTGTTGAGACAATCACCGCATCTATGGCGCTGCCCATTTCATCAAAAAGTTTTCTGTAATCAGAAAAGACTTTTGCATTGGGATAGAGTTTACGAGCTGCGGCTAAATTATTTGAGTCCACATCACACAAGGCGGTCACCTCAACTAATTTATGAGATGCAATAGAATTGAGGTCCGAAGCCCCCATTCCCCCAACGCCAATATGGGCCGTTCTTAATTTCCCGTTTTTTGTGAGTGCCCACACAGAGGAAGGTAAAAGGGTGACTCCTGCCAATGCAGCAGCATTTTTTAAAAAATGTCTTCTTTTCATTTTCTTCGAATTTTAAATCCCATTTGGGGAAAACAATACCTTCATATAATTCCTGGCCGGTTTGCATTTTGTATGAATCGTCGGGCGATGATGATTCGTATAGCGGCCGATGGCGCAGACCTTCCGCCCAGTGCCTCCTCACTCGTACTTATACTCAAAGCACCCGATGTCCGGATTGACGGCATCCCGGTCTGTGCCCTCCAAGTCAATTAGTATAGACAAAATGGGCAGGGCCATGCCTTCGGCAATGGAGAGCGTGTCGAGGTGATAGTCGTCGTCGTTGATGCTTGAGAAAAGAGCATCCTGCGTGTTGGCGTTGATGCAGGGAGTGCAGTGGTCGAAGAAATCGGGGAAGCCCTGGTTGGGGCTGGTCAGGTCTTTGACGCGGACGATGCAGTGGGCAAGTGAATAGTTGAGCGAAAGAGGGTCGCCGCCCCCGGTGAAGTCGGAGATGGAGATTTCATCTTGCCGGGAGCCGAAGATGATGGAGTTTTTCAGGCTGATATTCAGCGGGAAGATGCGCGGCGGCGTGGAGCAAAGCGGGTCGTCGCAGATGCCGTTGCCGAAGCTGATGGCGGCGGCATCGGTGCCGTAGTTGGCGAGGGTGCAGTAGGTGAAGTTGTAGGTGCCGCCGTAGCCCAACTGCACCGAGTGGCTGCCGTTGTTGTAAAACAGGCAATTCTCGCCGGTGACATTTGCATGAAGGGCGAACAGCCCGGCGCCGGAGGTATTGTAAATCTGCACGTTTTTCAGGGTCAGCTCTGCCGCCGAATCCACGTACACGCCGAAGAGGCTGTTTTTGATGGTGGCATATTCGATGTGGTTGCCCTTGCTCCCGGCCGACAACACGATGCCCGTCCACTGGCCGTCGAGATTCTGGAAGTCCTCCTCCAGCCGGTCGCCCTGAATGATGACGGGTTTGTCGAGTGTACCGCGCACGTTGAGTTTCCCATTTTGGCCAAAGAAGAGGCGGCCGCTGTTGTACACGATTTTATTCTCGTCAATCACCGCACGGGAGAGGCCGCCATGCACGTAAATGCGGGCGCCGGCAGGCAAGGTGAGGGTGCAGTCGTCGAAGGCCACGATGCCATAGACGACGTAGGGTTTAGGGTCGTTCCAGAGGACCTCGCCACCATTGCAGCCGTACACTGTGATGCTGTCTTTGTCCCAACGGCTGGGGATGTAATTGGCATTCTGGCCCCAGGCTTCGAGGGTCACCGATTGCAGGTTGCCGTTGGTTTCGAAAAGGATGGAATCGTACACGAAAAACGGGCTGGCAGAGAGCGGCGCATCGGGGTCAATGGTGACCTCGCCGAAAACGTAAATGCTGTCGTTGGGATAAATCACCACATCTTCGTGCACGTCGCCGGGGACACCGTCCACGTTGAGGTTGAATTTGGAGTGCTCGTTGCCGGCGAGCGAAATTTTCGAAATTTTGATACTCTCGTTGTGGCGGTTGTAAATTTTAAATAAACGCGTGGCTGAGCCAAGCTCCGTGAATACAGTATCGAAGCGCAGCGTATCCACCGAGAATTCCAGCTTGTCTGTAGCGGCGGTGGTGAATTTGGCGTCTTTCTGGCAGGCCGCTAAAAGCAGTGCGAGGGGAATGAGGAGTAGCAGTATTTTATTCATTTGTAGAAAATGGCTGGCGCATTTTTTTGCACAGCGCTGCAAAAGTAGCAGATTCCGGCGGTACGTAAATGCGGTTGCAAGACATGAAACCCCGGCGCACTTTTTTATCCCGCCGTTGGTTGTTTTTATCTAATTATTCCAACACCTTTTACCCGGAAATGGGAACATTGCAGCCAGCATTTAACGCACCAAGAAATCACCCGGGATACCACCCAGCGCAGATGACCAAGGAGTTGCCAGTAAAAATATGGAATAGCATTCCGCCCGTTTTGAAAAACAAATGGGTGTTCCACAGCCTTTTCTGGGCCATGGCGCTGGTGATTTATTCCCTGCTCGAAATGTTTCTCAACCACACCGGGTTTGTTTACACGATGAGCAACAACCTGCTGCGGTTGCTGATTTTGGGGGCTGCCGTATATTACAACATCTATGTGCTGATACCAAGATATTTGGCGAAGAAGCAATTCATGGGATACATGGGGTTGCTGCTGCTCGTGGTGTTCATCATCTCCCCCATTGAGTCGCTGCTCATTTTTATAAAATCGGACCAGGTGCCGGAGATGCAGGCCAGCATCGTGGGGCATCTCGACTGGTCGTTTCTCGCCAACTTTTTCGCGCTGGGCACTTCCTCGGTGGCGAAAATCACGGTGGACTGGTACAAGAACCTACGGGAAAAACAAGAGATACAGACGGAGACCATGCAGTCGGAATTGCGTTTTTTAAAATCGCAAATAAACCCCCATTTCCTGTTCAACACGCTGAACAGCCTCTATGCGCTGACGCTCAAGAAATCGGACAAGGCCCCCGACATCGTGCTCAAACTTTCGGAGATGATGCGCTACATGCTCTACGAGTGCAATGAGCCACAGGTATTGCTCAGCAAAGAGGTGAGCTACATCAGCAATTACCTCGACCTCGAACTCTTGCGGCAAGGCAATAACATGAACATCAACTTTAAATTGGAGGGCACCATCAGCGACCAGCATATTGCCCCGCTGATGTTTATCCCGTTCATTGAAAACTGTTTCAAACACGGACTTGGCCACCACCTCGCAAAGGGTTTCGTGAACATTCACCTCTCCGTGTGCGGCCAACAGTTAGATTTGCTCATCGAAAACAGCAAATCGGAAAACATGCCCAAACAACGGCACGCCCGCAGCGGCGGCATCGGCTTAGTTAACGTGCGCCGCCGCCTCGACTTGCTTTACCCCGGAAAATACAATCTGGACATACACGACAACCCTCAAACCTATATCGTAAATTTGAAACTTTCGCTTGACTCATGATGGGAATTGGATATTGCGTATTAGGGGTGTTAAGAGAAATAATTTCGACGCTGAAGGACGCTGATTCTTATGATTTTTTATGAAATAAAAAATCAGGAACAGCGTGAGATCGGA
>SCUG01000202.1 GCA_004297645.1 Saprospiraceae bacterium
GGCTAACAGGAAGCGATTCATGCCGGCCCCGGCAAGTGTTAACACCTTACGATTAAATCACCTTCCCTTAACCCCCAGTTAAAACACCCCGCCCACCTTTGCGCATCTTTTTGACGCACTAATTCTAAATCAAAATCTTCGTTATGACAAAGCAATTACTTCTATCGCTCATCGTGATGATTTCATCCCTCGGGCTGACGGCCCAAGTGGTGGTGAATTCCGACATCACGGCCAATACTACCTGGACGAACAACAACATTTACCTGCTGCAAGGCGGCTGCCTCTACGTGCGCAACAGCGCCACGCTGACCATCGAACCGGGCACCCTCATCAAGGGCGACGCCGCGGCGCTCATCGTTTTGCGCGGTTCCAAAATCATCGCCGAAGGCACGCCGGAGCGCCCCATCGTGTTCACTTCTTCCAAACCTGCCGGCCAGCGCAACCCCGGCGACTGGGGCGGGTTGCTCCTCATGGGCAAAGCCCCCATCAACGTTCCCGGCGGCGAAACCACCGTCGAAGGCGGTTGCAGCGAAGCCCTCTACGGCGGCACCGACCCCAACGACAACTCCGGCACCCTGCGCTACGTGCGCATCGAGTTCGCAGGTATTCCTTTTCAACCGAACAATGAGTTGAACAGCCTGACGCTCGGCGGCGTGGGCGCCGGCACCGTCATCGAGCACGTGCAGACCAGCTACGGCGGCGACGATGCCTTTGAGTGGTTCGGCGGCACGGTGAATGGCAAATGGTTAGTTACCTACCGCACGGTGGACGATATGTTCGACACGGACTTTGGCTATTCTGGTAAAAACCAGTGGCTGCTCGGCATCAGCGACCCGGCCATCGCCGACGTGAGCGGCTCCAACGGTTTCGAAAGCGACAACGACGGACAGGGCACTTCCAACGAGCCAAAAACCAACGCCCATTTTTCCAACGTGACCATCCTCGGCCCAATGCAGCCGGGCGGCCCTGCCATCAACTCCAACTTCAAGCGGGCGCTGCACATCCGCCGCTGCTCCTTCCAGGACATTTTCAACTCGGCGTTCACCGGCTTCCCGGTGGGCCTGAAATTGGAAAGCACTTGCACCATTGACGGCTTCACTACTTCCGGCGATGTGGAGTTTAAAAACAACATTCTCGCCGGCATGACAACCAACATCGAGCCTGCCGATGCCGCCGTGCAAACGCAGTTCAACAATCTTGGCAACAGCACCCTGGCCGCCGTTGAAGACCTGGCGCTAACCAATCCATTCGACTTCGGCGGCAACCCCGGCTTCCGCCCTGATGCTGGTTCGCCACTGCTTGGTGGCGCTGATTTCAGCAGCCCCACCTTGCAGGATGCTTTTTTCACCGCCACTGCCTACCGCGGCGCTTTCGGCAACACCGACTGGACGGATTGCTGGACGGAGTGGGACCCCATCAACGCAGACTATGAAGGCGGCAGCATCAATTACGGCCTGAACCCCGGCATCACTTTCACGGTCAACGGCGGCACGGTGACCTTCACTGGCAGCACGCAGGGCGCGGTGGCATACGCCTGGGATTTCGGCGATGGCACAGTTTCAGGCAACGAGAACCCGGTGCATACTTATACCGCCGCCGGGCCTTTCGTCGTAACGCTGACCGTGACTTCGGCGAGGGGTTGCACTGCTACCGCGACAAAAACCGTGGACGGCGTCGTTGCTACCAACGAAATAGAAGGCCTGCGTGGCTTGAAAGTATTCCCCAACCCTTTTCATTCGGGTACCTCCGTTGAGTTTTCACTAAAAAACCAAATGATGCTGGATGTCCAGTTGGTGGACGTGACCGGAAGGGTTGTCTCGCTTGCTACCCAGGAATTCAATGCCGGCATGAATCGGTTGGAGATAGACGGCTCCAGCCTGAGTGCAGGTGTTTACTTCCTCCGCCTCGTTTCGGCAGAAGGGCAAACGACCGTTCGCCTTTCTGTTTTAAGATAAACAGGTACAGGTTTATCAATGCGCCGTCCGCCGGGGTCAAGGGAGGACGGCGCTTTTTTTTTGTGAAAAACCACAGCCTGTCCGGTTAGCGCCCTGCGGGGCCATCACCCTTTTTTGGATAGAAACCACCCCCTCTGTCCTTAATCCAACTTCGGTATGTAGTCCCCAACTTTTTTGCCCTCCGAATTCGACATCCAAGGAGGAAAATGTTGGATTCCAGAGTTGGAGACTACATACTGAACTTGGATTAAAATCCTTACTTTTGAGCATTAGCATCTTCTCACTTGTAAATCGAAATCCATGAAGCCTCTGCCATTTACCCTTTTATTCCTTGCGTTTGGCTTCCTTCTGTTGCCATTCATTTCCTTTGCTCAACACGACCTCAGGGAAAACCAAGCCTTTTTTAACTCGCAAATGAAGGAATACCAAACCTGGCTCGACTCCAACGATTTGGGCAATTTCTTCAAAACGGAGCGCCTGTTAGTAGCGCCGGATAAACTGACGCTCTACCTGTTTTCCGCTTCCGCCAAACCCTCCTGTGATTCGCTGCAAGCCGTTTGGGAGCAAATTGGCAAAGCCTTCGACAAGGAACATCACCGCAAGCAACTCTTCCATGAAAAACTGCTGGAAACTTGGTCGGTGTTGACCGAACTGCCGACCGACAGCATGGAAATCCTGCTGCGCTGCGACGACCCGGCGAAGTTCAGCGTCCGCATCTACGGCGAAGCGGACGGACGCATCCTCGCCGACGAGCAGAACATGAAATCCCTCGGTAGCGGCACTATCGAAATTCCATTCAATCAATTGCGGGAAATCCACACGGGCGGGCGGCTCGACAGCCTCGGCAAGAAAAAAACCGTGGGGCAGGTACGCCTCGCCATTGGCGATTACTTGCGCAAATTCTACAAAGGCAAGGGCACGCCCGTGCTTTACAATGTGCGCATTGACACCTCCATGAGCTATTACCAAGAGTTCACCTGGGAGTTCACACACCTAAGCAACGCCGTGCTGAAAGACGAGGGCTTCTACGAATACCACCGCATCAAAATCGAGGTACAGGACCGCAACGACAAGCTGGAAGTCTCATGGCAGTTCACCGGGAAATTCGGCAGCGGTATCCTCTTCCCGCCCCGCCGCAACGACTACAAGCTGGTAGAAACCTATTACCCCGGCGCAGAAAAGCAGTACGAGTATGACCTGTTTAAAAAAATCACCGAATACCTGCAAAAACAGCCATGACGAAAACTACTAATTCTCCCCTGCCATTCCGCCAGGGCATCGGGCGGCAGATCGCCTTCCTGCACCTCGGACTACTGGCGTTGGCAGTCGTTTATTACTTCCTCAAGGGCTTCGACACGGAGGAACTGACCGCTCTGTTCGCCATACTCGCTCCGGTGACGGCGCTATACGGCGGCATTGCTTTCCGGTCGCTGGGAAAGACGCCACCGACCCCCGAAAGTGAACCTGCCGAGCCGCACCATGCCTCCACCATTCGCTGGTTGGTGTGTGGACATTTCATCGCCATCGGCTTGCTGGTTTCGTTGAAAGCACTTGCGCCCAATGTGTTGAATTTCAAAGAAATGACATTGCTGCTCGGTGTGGTGGAGAGTTATTTCGGGGCGCACATGGGAAGTTTATTGCATGAAATTTTTGGGAAAGCATAAAACTTACTAAACTATAGCTGAGTCCCCTCCGAAAAGTCAGCATCCGAAAAGTTCATTGAAATAACCGAATAAAGTATCGTAACTTCCGCGGACCAAACAAAATCAGTCGCAGATGTTCAAAAAAAGCCGTCCGTAC
>SCUG01000203.1 GCA_004297645.1 Saprospiraceae bacterium
CCTGGGCCAATATTTTCAACTCCAATACTGAATTTCTCGACCCCGGCGTCATCAGCCAGACGACCTTGTACCGCCGCGGCAGCCGCAAAGGGCCATGCATGGAGTACATCTGGTCAAACGCTGTGACGAAGGTGGTGGCGGTGAACTACACCTTTGCCGGCATCATCTCCGGCGAGGAATCGGTGTGCGGTGGCTACGACCCCACGCCCATTTCCAGCTCCACGATGCCTTCCGGTGGGGTGGACGGATACCAGTCGCTCCAATGGGAAAAGAGCACCGACAGCGGTACAACCTGGCAGGAAATTTCCGGCGCCACGGCTGCCACTTACGACCCCTTTTATATCACGCAGACCACGTTGTTCCGCCGCAAGGCGAGAAGGACGCCCTGCGCTGCTTGGGTGAAAAGCAATGCCGTCCAAAAAACGGTGAAACCCTTCCCTTTGGCCAACATCGTCAATTATCCTACGGCGCCATTTCTTTGCGAAGCGAATGATTATGAATTTGCGGCAGCAGATGCCGGCGCCGGAGTGAGTTACAGTTGGAACTTTGGCGGCTTTGCCACGCCGGCAGTTGCCATTGGCAAAGGGCCTCATACTGCCCAGTTCGATGTGCCTGGCAATCTGGCGCAAACCGATGCTACGATTTTGCTCGCTGCCACCTTGAATAGCTGTGTTGCTTACGACAGCGTGCAGTTGAGTTTCCGTCCGGCCATTGTGATGACAAACGTTGCAACGAGCGACCCGACAGCCTGCCAGGCCACCGATGGTCAGATTACCATCACCGCTTCCCATCCCGCCGGCGCTTCGGTGGAATACAGCGTTGACGGAGGCCTCACCTGGTCTTCCAGCAATGTGGCTGGCTCATTGGGGGCTGGTGTTTACGATGTGAAGGTGCGCTATTCCGGTGGTGAGTGTGAAGAAGTTTTTGGCAGCTATGCCTTGTCTGACCCGCCACCGCAAGCTGATTTATTGATTTCATCCAATGAAGAATGTACCGGGCAAGTGGTGACGGTGGAAGCTGTGCCGGGTGGTGGTTCACCCACATTTTCATGGACTTTTGGCAGTGGGGCCGTGCCCAACTCGGCCACGGGAGCAGGCCCGCACGACATTATTTTCAACAATGGAGGAGCTGCAACTATCGCCCTTTCCATTGTGGATGGCGCCTGCACGGGGTTCCGGGATTCCACCATTAACATCGTCGCCAATTACACCAATGGTGGCGCTATTCTCGGCGACGCTGTGCTTTGCAGCACCTACGATCCTGCTCTCATCGCCAGCTCTTCCAACCCCTCCGGAGGGGTGGGTGGCACCACGGTGTACGGCTGGGAATATCGTCAAACTGACGGCATGGGTGCTTGGAGTACCTGGCAGGATATTGCGGGGGCGAATGCCAGCACTTACGACCCTGCCACTATTTCCACCATGACGGAATACCGGCGCAAGGTACGCCGGGCGCCATGTGCTGATTGGGTCTATTCGGATACGGCACGGGTGCAACTCGTGCTGAAACCCAACCTCCTGGACGACAACTACAACACAGCTTGCCCTGGTTTTCCTTACACCAACAACGTTGGTTCCAATGACCTCGGCCTGTCGGAACCCTATTTTACCGTGGATGTGCTGCCTGCCAATGGCGCCCTTGATTTTGACTTTGATGGTGAGTTCATCTACACGCCGAACTCCACGTTTTGTGGCACCGATGAGTTTACTTATTTCGTGTGCAATGAGCAAACGGGGTGTTGCGATACGGCCCTCGTGGTCATTGACATGACAGATACTGAATTGCCAACCATGGTAAATATTCCGGCTAATACCACCGTGAGTTGCGACGACCAGATTCCCTTGCCCACCGCCGTGGAGGTTTGGGAAAACTGCCAAACCGTATCCCTTGGCCTCGACGAGGTGACGACGCAGGGTGCCGACAGTTGCTCGCTCCACACGTACGACCTGATGCGCATTTGGACTTCGGTGGACTATTGCAGCAATAGCGCCAGTGGGCAGCAGACAGTCACCGTGGCCGATAACACGGCGCCGGACCTTTACCGCATCTACGCTTTGCCGAATGGCAAAAGAATGGTGGCCGGTGTGATGGAAAATGTGTCGCACCATTGGAAGACCATCAAATTGCCCATACAATTTACCCAACAGCCCATCGTATTTGCGCAGGTAGTCACCCGCAACGAAGCTACACCCGTCATTGCGCGGCTGCGCAACGTTTCTACCACGCAGTTTCAAATGCGGTTGCAGGAAGAAGAAGCCGCCGATAACGCACATGCCGTGGAATCCGTAGCGTGGGTGGCATTTGAAAAAGGCACCTTCAACGGCAGTGCGCCATTTGAAGTGGGTACCTGGCCGCTTACATCCATTGTGACGAATCTTCCGTTCGCCCAATCTTACAGCAGCGTGCCCCGGCTGTTTGCCAGCATTCAAACAAACAACGACCCCGACCCCGCCAACGTGCGGTGGCAAAACCTGACCTCTTCAGCGCTTGACATCTGGACCGAAGAGGAAACTTCTTTCGACCCCGAAACCACTCACAACCTCGAAACCGTGGGCTACCTGGCTATGCGCGATACCGGGAACATCACGACCCTAAGCGGCGAGGTGGTAGGTGAAATAGGGCGGATAGTCTTGAACCACACCTCCCAAATTGTCGGCCTCCGGCATACTTACCACAACCCGGCGGTTATTTTCAGTGGCTTCACCAACTTCGACGCCTCTCCTGCCACCATCCGCGTGACCAACGTAACGCCCGCCTCCTTCGAGGTGAAAGTTGAGGAATGGGCCTACCAGGATGGCCTTCATGGCAATGAAGACCTGAGCTACTTGGTAGTGGAAGGCAGCCTGCCATTCGACGCGGAGGTTGCCTGCGATATGGTGCCCGGCCCGCTGGCCATCGGCACGCAAATCGTTGCATTGGACAACTGCGATGAAACCATCGAACTGCATATTTCGGAAAATGCCCCCGCGTATAGCTGCGCCGGCGATACCCTGTTTACCCGAACCTGGACGGTAGAAGACGACTGCGGCAACCTCACTTCGCTGACGCAAACATACACGCTGCGCGACACCACGCCGCCGCAGTTTTCGGCTCCGCCGAATGCCACCATGCTTTGCAGCGACGACCCCGATGATTTGAGTAAAGCAGGCGATGTGACGAATGAATCGGACAACTGCACCTTGGGTTTGCAAGCCGTTTACTCCGACAACGCCACCAACCTTCTCAATTGCATTGGCTTCATTATCCGCACCTGGTCTTTGACCGACAATTGCGGCAACACAACCATGAAAACCCAGTACATCTACATGGCGCCCGACGACGACAACGACGGCGATGGCGTGGTGGATTATTACGACCTCGACGACGACAACGACGGCATCCCCGACTTCGTGGAAACCGGCGCCGATGCCGATGGCGACGGTGTGCCCAACTACTTCGACCGTGACAGCGACAACGACGGCATCCCCGACCTCATCGAAATTGGTGGCGTGGACAAGGACGGTGACGGCATGGTGGACAACACCGGCC
>SCUG01000204.1 GCA_004297645.1 Saprospiraceae bacterium
CCGCAACTGCCATCCGTGGACACGAGTATCAGCCAGCAACATTACGAGGTGCCTGCCCGCAATTTTCACGTGGACTATCCTGCGCCCCGCATTCGCCCGATTTCTTACAACTCGGGGGAAGAGATACCCGATGCCTATAAGGCTTACGCCAAACTCGGCGGTGGCCTCCCGGCTTCCATTTTCGCCGAAGGCGCATTCAATACCGTGGTAAAGAGAAGCGACATTAGCTCGTACGACGTAAGCCTGAATATTCTCCACCATTCCGCCGACTTTTCAAACAACGACATTGAGAATCAGTCTTTCGGCCTCACCAAAGCGGAGGGGAAAGGCACTTATTATTTCGAAAAGGGCTTTGCCGTGGGCACCAATCTGGGGTACACCTCTGATAAAGTGCATTATTTCGGGTACAGCCTCGACCCCTTCAATACCGAGCAGGATGTGCCCGCCGATGCGGTAAAACAACTTTTTAGTACCTTCGACTTTGGCACCCGGATTTTCAATGGCGTGCGCACTGCCGGAGACCTTAATTACAACGCTGGCCTCGATTTTTACCGCCACACCGATAATTTCGCCGCAGGCGAAACAGGCCTTAAATTAGACATGAAGGGCACGAAATGGATTGCAGAAAAGCACTCCTTCGATTTGAACCTTACCACGGATTTTACCTGGTACAACGACACCATGCAGACTAATCAAACGCTGCACAACTTCACCCTGGCACCTGCTTTTACCTTTCACGGCCGTGCCTTCAAACTCAAAGGCGGGGGTAAGTTGATTTCCAGCAACGACGAGTTTTTCCTCTTCCCGGACATAGAACTGGTGCTGAACCTGACGGGCAACGAACTCGCGCTGTTTGCCGGTGCCACCGGCGGGCTACAAAAAAATACCTTCCGCTCGCTCAGCGGCTACAATCCTTACATTCACACCCGCTTGCCAGCTAACACGCTCCGCAACACCAAGTTTTTCAAAGGCTACGCCGGAGTTCGCGGCAACCTCAAACTCTTCGAATACACGGCCGAGGCCAGCTTCAAACCCGCCAACGATGTCGCCCTATACAAGTTCCGTTTCGACAAAGACCTTCTTTACGATTTCGATGTGGTGTACGACGACATGGACATCATCAACATCAGCGGTTCAATCAAGGCCATTCCTATCAAGGGCTTAGAGCTGACTGCCACGCTGAGCCAGAATATTTTCAAACCGAAATTGGAAGACAAGGCCTGGCATCTGCCATCCTTGGAGGTGAACCTTAAAGCCCTCTACATCTCCAACGACGGGAAACTGCGGGCCAACGCACAGGTATTCCTGGAAAACGGCGTGTGGGCAAACATTGACCCAGTGCCCGGTAAATACAAAAGCCTCAACAGCCTGCTCGACCTGAGCCTCGGCGCTGAATATTGGTTCGTGAAAAATTTCGCCGCATTCATAGACGTGAACAACCTGCTCAACAACAAGCGCCAGCGCTGGTACTACTATCCGACTTATGGCATCAATGTGCTGGGGGGGATTTCAATGCGGTTTTGATAGCCAATTAATTTATTAGGAGGTTTAGGAACGTGCGCAAAATAAGATGTGTGTTTTTTCGGCGGCTTCGCCGCCGAAAAAACACACCCTTGTTCTTTTTGAGGCCGCCGGAGGCGGCCTCAAAAAGAACATCTTATTTCGAACAC
>SCUG01000205.1 GCA_004297645.1 Saprospiraceae bacterium
AATTCATTGCCCTCACTATTTGTACTAAGCCTATTTGGTTCTGGCTGCATCCCGATTACCCGGGTGGCTAAAGTTTAATAGCAAATGTAAAATGGACAAAACCTGGCGTTCAAAAGTATATATCCTGTTCATCTTGTCAATCCTGTCAAAAAGCTACTTGTGAGACAGCCTCAAAAAGAACAGGGGTGTGTTTTTTCGGCGGCGAGGCCGCCGAAAAAAGAACCTTTGTTGGTTTTTGGCCGCCGGAGGCGGCCAAAAACCAACAAGTTATTTTGAACATGCTACTAAGGCTGGGTTAATAATTTGGCTTTAGATCATCGCTGAAATAATAAAACAATGCTAACCTTTCGTTCAAGGGAAATTCCAATCAGAAAAACTACCATCATGAATAAATTTGCAATCATCATTCTGGCCTTTATCTTCGGTTTTACGCCGCTCATGGGGCAAAATAATTTCGGCATCAAAGCAGGCCTTAGCTCTGAGAACTTAGGTTTTGAAGAGATACAAACCAACGGGCTGAGGCTGGCCATAAAAGACGCAGCTTATGGATTCCACCTCGGCCTGTTCGCCAGAGCCTACCCTGGCAATCACCTATTCATTCAGCCCGAGCTGCTGTTCAACTCCAACACCGTGAATTTCAGGGTCAACGACTTAGCAGATGGGCTGGTAAATAAAGTGCTTCACGAAAAGTACCAAAATCTCGACATCCCCCTTTTGGTTGGGTTGAAATTTGGGCCGTTGCGGCTGGAAGCCGGGCCAGTGGGCCACGTTCACATTGCCAGCAAATCGGAATTGGGAGAAATTTCCAATTACACAAAGCGATTCAAGGATTTCCAAATGGGGTATCAGGCCGGGCTTGGGCTTGACATTTGGAAGATACTCCTCGACGTTCGCTATGAGGGCAATTTTACCAAATTCGGCGACCACATGCGCATTGGCGGTCAGGAAATTGCTTTCTCCCAAAATCCCAACCGCTGGGTCATTTCCGCTGGGTTCGCATTCTAACCTTATAGATAAATTCGTTCCCTCACGGGCTGACCTGTTATCAGGCCAGCCCGTGACTTTTTGCTATACAACCATTCGCTTTTGCGCTCCCTCCTTATTTTTGTCACCTTGAAATCGGAAGATTAAATGACTACTCACATCGGTATGACCGAGACAGAACTGGTGCAATCCTGTTTGAAAAATGACAGGATAGCCCAAAAAGAACTTTACGAAAAGTACAAAAAGGCGATGTACACCTTATCCTATCGCGTGACAGGTGACTTCGAGTCGGCAAATGACGTTTTGCAGGAAGCTTTTCTGAAAGTTTTCCGCGGACTACCAGCATTCAGAGGGGAAAGCACACTGGGTGCCTGGATAAAAACCATCGTAGTGCGCACCGCTTACAGCAAGCTCAGAAAAGACAAGCAGTTCTTCGAGCCGGTTGAAAATATCCCATTAGCCGGTCATGTGGATTGGGGCCATCACCTCGATGCCGAATACCTTGAAAAAGCCATCTTGTCGTTGCCCCAAGGATACCGAACGGTTTTCACGCTCATCGAAATCGAGGGCTATTCGCACAAAGAAGTAGCGAAATTGCTGACCATTTCGGAGGGAACCTCTAAGTCCCAGCTTTTTTACTCCAAGAAAAAACTTCGGGAGATTCTGAAAGGCGAGGGGTATTAAATGCGAGCAATATCTGGTTTGAGTTTTAATTGTTCAGACGATATGAACGAGATAAATAAAAAGACATTGATTGAGGCGCTGTCCACCCTTCCGGAGTACGAGCCGCCAGTTGCCCTTTGGGAATCACTGGAGAGCCAAATGGAATCGGAAAAATGGATACAAGGGGTGGAACTTTCGGACCTTCCCGAATACAATCCACCCGACACTATTTGGGCCAATATCGAACAAGGCCTTGCGACAGGGGGCCGCGCCGTCCAATTGTTGCGCCTGCATTGGAAGGCTGCGGCATCGGTGGCTGCCTCCCTTGCTTTGTTCCTGGCGGCAGCTCTTTGGTTGAACCCGCCGGAACATCCTGCCACCGAAGGCACACTGAGTTATTCCACCGAAGCGGTGGACCCGCTTTTGATGAACAACGACTGGGATGAAGACGAGTCAGCTTTCCAGGATTTCCTGGCGATTTGCGAAACGAAAAAGGCCATCTGCTCCCAACCAGTTTTTCAACAACTTCGGACCGACCTGGAAGAACTGACCGATGCCAAACAGGCCATAATGGCTGCAATGGGTGGCTATGGCGCAACACCGGCCCTCGTGTTGCAAATCAAAGATATAGAGCTGGAACGTAGCGGTATAGTTAAGAAAATGATGGTCATGTTGATTTGATTTTTCACTACACAAATTGTAAAATGAAAAGTATCCTGAAGTTTTGGATGGCCTTTTCTCTCCTTTTTGCCGCCGGCAACGCCGGAACGCAGACCATGTTGCAAGTGGTGACCAAAACGATAGAAAAGACGATACCTTATAAAAATGGCCACGAGGTAAACATCGAAGGCGAAAAAGCTGAAATCATCGTGCGCACCTGGGAAAAAAACGAAGTCCGGGTGCTCCTCGAACTCATCGCAAAAAACGAATCGAGGAAAGTAGCCGTGGACGACCTCGACCGCATGAACTACTCCACCGAGCAGCACGGCAACATGATTTATTTCCGAAATTATATTGAAAAGTCGAAGGACGGGAAAATGCCTACCTCTGATTTGAAGGCCATTTATACCATTACTTTGCCTGCCGATTGCCCGGTTTATTTGAAGAATAATTTCGGGCTAACCTACGTCAGCGACCTATCTAATTCGCTCAAAATAAACAGCGAGTTTTCAAAAATAAATCTGGAGAACTTGCGCGGCACCATCGGCGTGTCTTCCCGTTTCGGCGACATCGAGGGCAAGCGCATTGACGGAAACGTGACCATGACCACCCGCCGGTCGGACATTACCCTGCACGATATTAGTGGCCGGTGGAACATAAACGCACAGTACGGCGTCCTCAAGTTTTTCACCAACCCCAGCCCGGAGTTGCTCAGTCTGAACATAGACGCCGAAAAATCAGATGTCTATTTTTTCGACCCGGCGCCAAAATCTTACGGCTATTCGCTCACAGCACATTACGGCACCATCACCGTGCCGAGCGACCTGAAGTTCAACTACCTCGAAAATTCGGACCAACTGAAAAGAGCGATTTTTTCCTCCAAAATCGGCAAGTCCAATATTTCCATTAAGATCACTTTTGGCGACATTGTAATTAGAAACCCGTGACCCTCAGCCCACGCTGAGTCTTTCCACCATGAGCCGGGCGGCTCGCCGGGAAGCGCCCTCATTTCCGAGCAGGGCCGTCAATTCTGCATAACCCCGGAGCATGCGTTTCCGCGTTTCCGGTTCCAACAGTTTTTTCAACGCAAGGCTAAGATTGGGCGCCGTCAGGTGCCGCTGAATCAGTTCAACAACGACCTGCCTGCCGGCAATGAGGTTCACCAACGAGATGTATTTCAAATCCTTGCTGACCAAACGTCTGGCCAACCAATAGGAGAGGGGGTTACCTTTGTAACACACCACCTGAGGTACACCGGACAATGCCGTTTCCAGCGTCGCCGTGCCAGAGGTGACCAACGCAGCGCTGGCATTTTTCAAAAGCGCATAAGTTTCATTTTCAACAAAAGCAACGGCGGGATGATGCCGAAGAAATGGCTCATAGAACGACCGGTCGAGCGCCGGGGCACCGGCAATGGCGAAGGTGTATCCCGGAAAATCGGCTACCCCCCGCAGCATAAGTGTCAGCATCCGCCGCACTTCCTGTTTGCGGCTCCCGGGCAGCAATGCAACGATTGGCTTGCCAGAAGACAGCCCAGCGCAATTGCCAAAGCCCGCCAGTGGTGCATCCTTGGAAATGACATCCAGCAATGGGTGCCCCACATAATCTACCTCCACGCCATGTTTTTGATAAAAATCCTTTTCAAAAGGCAGGATGACATACATCCGCTCCACGGCAGTTTTGATGATGTGAACGCGGGAGCTGTGCCACGCCCACAATTGTGGCGAGATGTAATAAAACACACGGAAGCCCTGCCGGTGCGCCCATTTCGACATGCGCAGGTTGAAGCCGGGGTAATCAATGAGAATCAGCACATCGGGCTGGAAGAGAGTGATGTCCTGTTTGCATTGGTCAAAATTGGCGGAGATGGTGCGCAGGTTTTTCACCACTTCCCAAAACCCCATGAAGGCAAGCTCCCGGTAGTGTTTGGCCAGCGTGGCTCCCGCCGCCTGCATGAGATAGCCGCCCCAGCAACGGACACTGGCATTTGTATCTTCCTGGTGCAGGGCGCGGATGAGCAGCGAACCGTGGAGGTCTCCCGAAGCTTCGCCGGCGATGAGGTAGTATTTCATTGAAAGGTGATGGTGTGGTAAAACGACTTTAGCTAAACTGCCTGCATTTTTTGTGATTCCCTTATTTTGGCGCTCTCAAAACCGGCGTAAAATAAATCAAGGTCATGCAAAGTAAAGAAGTCCATTATTCCGACTACCTCCAACTCGCTAAAATTTTGAATGCACAGCAATTAGAGAGTGACCTGAGGGGTGCTCATGCTCACGACGAGATGCTCTTCGTCATCATTCATCAGGCGTATGAGTTGTGGTTCAAACAGATACTCTTCGAAATAGACTCCATTGGCTCCATCATGGCCAAACCCGAAATAGACGACAACTCGCCCGACCTCCAAACCGTGGTGCACCGCCTGAGTCGCGTGGCCACCATCCTGAAAGTGGCCGTGCACCAGCTCGACATCATGCAAACTATGACGCCGATGGACTTCCTCGACTTCAGGGATTTCCTGCGGTCGGCCTCCGGGTTTCAAAGCTGGCAATTCAAAATAACAGAAGCCCGCCTCGGCTTGCGCTATACCGAACGCTTCGCCCAGGAATACTATATCTCGCAGTTGCGGCAGGAACACATCCGCCTTATCAAGGCAGCGGAAGAGCAGCCGTCTTTGCTCGACCTCATCAACGGCTGGCTGGAGCGTTCGCCGTTTTTTGACAATGCGGAGAACTGGAAAAATTACAAGAGCATGGCTCCTGCTCAAGCGGGCACCCATCCTTTTTGGTGCGATTACAAAGCGGCTTATGCCGCCAGCCTCAGGGATATTGAGCAATACAACATGGCGTCTTTTCTCGACACTTTTTTTACAACGGAAATGACGGAGGGACGGCGGCTCAGTCCCAAAGCATGCCGGGCGGCGCTGTTCATCATTTTGTACCGCGGGTATCCGATGTTGCAGATGCCCTTTCAACTGCTCAACCTCCTGCTCGAAATAGACGAACAACTTTCCACCTGGCGCTACCGCCACATGAGTATGGTGCACCGGATGATAGGCACCCGCACGGGCACCGGCGGGTCGTCCGGCAAGGATTACCTCAAAGGTGCGCTGGACAAGCACTATATTTTCCGGGAAGTGGCGGCGCTCACGAGCTACCTCATTGAGCGCCGGAGCCTGCCGAAGCTCAGCAAGGAATTGGAAGCAGCGCTGGGCTACTGAACTCCTATAAAATGTATCTTCCGAAAACCAAAAGCCACACCACCACCCAAACCGTGGTGGGAATGACGATGCCGCGCATCGTTTCTGAGGCTTTCCGCTTTTGATAAAACTGGAGAGCGAGGGCATTCATGCCGATGGCCAAAATCGAGAGCGTGCGTTCCCGGAACATGGGCCGGAATCCCTCCGTGCTCACCCATCCGAGGGCTTCCAACCCTTCGAATATTCCGTAAAAAATTCCAAAGGCGAGGAGGGGAAGTGCAATGGCAATGAGCAGACCGAGCGATAAGGAGTTTTTGTCAAACATGATGCTTTGATTTGGTGAAAATCAATTGGTCAGAACGGCTGTTTCCAAGGGCTTGAGGTGTTCGATGGCTTCGTACCGGGTGAGGTCGTGGCCCGACGGCACGATGGAAATGTAGCCGTTTTCCAATGCCCAAATGTCGGTATCTTTCCCATCGTCGTAGTTGACGAAATCCCCCGTGAGCCAGTAGTATTTTTGACCCCTTGGGTCTTCAGATTCCACGTATCGCTCCACCCACCGGGCCTCTGACTGCCGGCAAATGAGGCAGCCTTTTATTTCTTCGTGGTTCACCATTGGAATATTGACGTTGAGCAATTTGCAATTGGTGAGTCCATTGGACAAAACGTAAGTGATAATTTCCTGAATGAACGGCTTGCAGGCTGAGAAGTTGGCCTCCCAGGAATAATCAAGCAGGGAAAAGCCGATGGAATTGATGCCTTCGAGCGAGGCTTCCATTGCTGCCGACATGGTGCCCGAATAGATGATGTTGATGGAGGCGTTGGAGCCGTGGTTGATGCCGGAAAGGCAGAGGTTCACCTCGCGGTCTTTCAGCACGATGTGTTTGGCGAGCTTGACGCAATCCACCGGCGTGCCGGAGCATTCCCATGCCTCGATGCTTTCAAAAGTGTTTACTTTTTTCAGGCGCAGGGGTTCTGAGATGGTGATGGCGTGCCCTTGACCTGATTGTGGCGAGTCGGGGGCTACCACGACGACTTCGCCGAGGTGCCGGGCCACCTCCACGAGGGCTTTGAGGCCGGGGGCTGCCATGCCGTCGTCATTGGTGATGAGTATGAGTGGTCGTTGTGTCATGTAGGATTAATAAAGAGCGGCAAATGTAAGGAATGCGAACCCGGCCTGCTTAATTTTTTGAACTTTGCCCCGTGAACTAAAACAAAATTACCGGCTATACGCTCTTATGCTGGCGTCTTGGTGTATTAGCGTGTTGGCGTTTTGCTAAATTTGCCCCACACACCAGGGCGCCAATATCCCTAAACACAAATTCTCATTTGCCATGAAAAATAATACAAAGAAAAAACTGCTGAAAAGGGTAGCCATTGCCTTCGGCGCACTTCTGTTACTCTTCATTGCAGCACTGGCAGCCATCCCCTATTTTTTTAAGGATGAAATTGTGGCCGCCGTAAAAGGCGCCGCCAACGATAACCTGAACGCCCGCGTGGATTTTCAGGGCGTGGATATTTCCCTGCTCCGCCACTTCCCCAACGTCAGCCTGGCACTCGACGATTTTGAAATCACGGGAGTGGGCGATTTCGAGGGAGTGAAACTCATCGGGTGCAAATCTTTCGGCCTGACTTTGGACTTCTGGTCGGCCTGGAATTTTGGCAAAGTGCCCTTGGAATTGAAATCCATCGAACTGCTCAGGCCCGAAGTCAACGTCATCGTACTCAGCGATGGCCGGGCCAACTATGACATCGCCAAACCAACTGCCGATACCACTTCGACCGCCTTTCAAATAAAATTGCAGCATTACAGCATCGAAGATGGGCAACTCGTGTTCGACGACCGGCAGGGTGGCTATTACGTGAAAGCCGTGAACCTCAACCACACTGGCAAGGGTGATTTTACGCAGGATGTGTACGACCTCGTAACGAAGACTACCATTGATGAATTGACGGCGGAATCCGGCGGCATACCTTATTTGAAAAAAGCCAAAGTCGCTCTCGATGCCGGCATAAATGTGGATATGCCCCACATAAAATTCACCCTTCGGGAAAACGAACTCACCATCAACGACCTCGTGGCTAAGGCGGATGGCTGGCTGGCCATGCCTGGTGACGACATCCAGATGGACCTGAGCTTCAGCACCCCGCAGAGCGATTTCAAATCGCTGCTCTCGCTCATCCCAAACGCCTATATCAAAGGCTACGAAGACGTCAAGGCCACCGGTACTTTTAAATTGGCCGGCACGGCCAAAGGAACTTACAGCGACAGCCCGGAGAAATACCCGGCGTTCAGCATTGACCTGGCCGTGAAAGACGGCGACGTGAAATACCCCGGTCTGCCGCTCGGTATTTCGGGCATCAATACGCTGGTGGCCGTGAACAGCCCTTCCAGCGATTTGGATAAAATGCAGGTGGACGTCTCAACTTTTCATCTGAAAATCGGCGACAACCCGCTCGAAGGATATTTCAAACTGAAAACCCCCATGAGCGACCCCGATATTGACACTAAAATAAAAGGAGTTCTGGATTTAGCGGCTCTCAGCAAAGCCTTTCCCATGGAAGGCGTGACCACACTCAACGGCATCATCAACGCTGACGTGGCCGTCAAGGCACGCATGTCCACCATTGACCGTGGAGATTACGCCAATGTGAACATGAGTGGCGGTGCTTCTGCCAAAAACGTAAATTATGTGGCGGAGGGAATGCCGCCGGTCAAAATCAGCACTATGCAGGTGGACTTCACCCCGCAAAAAGTGCGCATCCCGGAATATGCCATGCAGCTTGGCAAAAGCGACCTGCACGGCAGCGCCACCATTGACAACGTACTGGCCTGGTTTTCGCCCAACGCCACCTTGAAAGGCGACCTCATCCTGCGTTCCGATTATTTCAACGCCGATGAATGGATGACGGAAGAGGAGACCACCGCTGTACCTTCCACCGCCGGTGCAGCTCCCGCCAGTGACGAGGTTTTCAATCGCTTCGTTTTTTACATTGACGGGGCCATCAAGGCGCTGGATTACGACGTGTACCATCTGAAAAACTTAGCTGCAAAAGGCAGTTTCACCCCGGACAAGCTTCAATTTTCCACCTTCTCAGGCATTATCGGCGACAGCGATTTTGCCGCCTCCGGCGAATTTTCCAATGTCTGGAATTATATGTTCAAAGACGAGACCCTCGGCGGCGAGCTGAGCTTGCGCTCGAATCACATGAGCCTCAACCAGTTTATGACGGTAGATTCAGCAGCCGGTACCGCATCAACAGCAGAAGCTACAGGGCCGGTGCTGGTACCGGCGAACATGAACCTCAAGATTGCCGCCAACATCGGCACCGTGCTTTACGACAACATGGAACTGACCAACGTAAAAGGCGTGCTGCTGGTGGCCGGCGAGCAGGTTCGTTTCAACGACGTCGCCGCCAATACCCTCGGCGGCTCCATGTCCATAGACGGGGGCTACGATACCCGGAATCACGAAAAGCCCAAATTCGACCTGGCGATGAGCCTGCGGCAAATGGACTTCCAGAAGGCGTTCAATACTTTCAATACCTTCCAGGCCATCGCACCACTTGGCAGGTGGCTGCAAGGGGCCTTCGACACAGAGCTCAAGTTTAGCAGTGACCTTACCAAAGACCTCATGCCCGACCTCGCCACCCTCAACATGGACGGCATGCTGCATACCCTGAACGGTGCCATCAAGGGCTTCGGGCCTTTGGAGCAAATCGGCAACAAGCTCAACGTGGAGGCGCTGAAAAGCATCACTCTCAAAGACACCAAAAACTGGTTCACGGTGAAAGACGGTGCTGTCGAACTCAAAGAGTTTGACCATAAATTCGGAGACATAGACATGAAAATCGGTGGCACCCACAAGCTCACCGGCGGCATGGAGTACAAAATCGTAGCGAAAATTCCCCGCGACAAAATTGGCAAAAACCCTCTGGGCGCTGCCGCCAACTCCGGCCTGGAGTTTTTGGGAAAAGAAGCCTCGAAAGCCGGCCTCAACCTCGACGCCGGAGAATTTGTAAACGTGCAAATCAACCTGACTGGAAGCATAAAAGAGCCGAAGCTGGCCTTCAAGGTTTTGGGCACCGATGGGCAGGCATCGCTGAAAGATGCCGTGGCCAATAAAGTGGAAGAGGAGGCAAAAAAACAATTGGACGACGTGAAAACCGAAGTCAAATCACAGTTGAACGAAGAAAAGAAAAAGGCGGAGGATGCCGCTGCCAAAGTGGTGGAAGATGCAAAAAAAGACCTGAACCAAAAAGCAAGTGAGGCTACCAAAAAGGTGGAAGGTGAGGTGAAAAAGACCGTGAAAGAAGAGGCCGCAAAAAAAGTCAAGGATTTGAATCCTTTTAAAAAGAAGAAGAAAGACGGCGGCAAATAACATTCCTGGAGGGGTTTGGGGGCGAAGCCCCCAAGTTTCCCCCCTCCCTCAGCATCGCCGGAGGCGGGGCTGAGGGCAATGAACGGTTAAAAAAAAACAGGGTTGCGCAAAACACCTGTTGGCGTTGCGTATAACTTTGCATGATAGTGGTCCGGATTCCACGGCTCTCTGTTTTTTAAAATCGAAAAAATAGCGTTAAAAAATGA
>SCUG01000206.1 GCA_004297645.1 Saprospiraceae bacterium
CAGCAAATCAGCCTTTAATTCGACGGCAAGCGCAATGGCATTTGCCTCGCCCTCATCGAGCAAAGAATTCAATAGTAACAAGATATGGGAAATATTGGGCGACCGCACTTCCAACCAATCCGCACTCGACAAGGGGGAAACATCCACTCCCAATTTTGCCAAGACTAACAATTCGTCAAAAACTTTGCGTGGAATGACAATGCTGGAAAATAGCTTTTTCAGCATTTCGATTTCACCTACCTGAAGCAATGTACTGATTGCAGTGGTATCGCTGATGACTATCATTGGGGTTTCACTGGAAATTTTTCATTAAAAGCCTTCATTGCCTCCACGTCGTGCATTGCTTCTTCTTCATCATAGTTGAGGGGAATTTTCCGCTTGCCCAATTCATGCAAAAATGCAACTCTTGGCATGCCTGCAAAACGGGCTGTTTTCCCAGAAGAAAGGTTGAATTTTTTATACATGAAAATAGCCAGCTCGATTTTGAACTCCTGCTCTCCCAGTCCAGTCAGCTCCACTAATTCGGACGGAATGACCAATGGTGGATTTCCTATTGCTGTCATAAAAGACGTTTTTGCAAAAATAACCTTTTCTATCGAAAATCTTCTATCTGCGGGGAACGGTTGGCTGCGGGTGCAAATCGCCAACCTCGTGGCCTGCAACCTCTGGTCGTGCGGGCTTGGCCGGGCCGCAGCGGGTGAGGGAAGTGTATGGTAGGAGGTTGCGGTGAGGGAAGGGCAATAAATAGGAAATCAGGGCAATTCCCCGGCGGCTTTCAGGATAATGGCACGGGCTTTTTCGCCGAGATGAAAACTCGTTTTCTATTCAACGCCATACCCATCCGCCTCAATCGTTGGGAACTTGTACGAGAACGGCGGGATGGCTCATTGCGTGACGCAGCAGCAACCGAAGTGAGGGGAGCATTTGTTTGAAGGCAAAAACACCCGTTGTCAGTATGGATTTGGCAGCGGATGTTCTTTTGCCAAAATCCACCTAATTTTGCTTCAATAAAATCATTACTACATGTCATTGACTTTGCGACCAGCCCTTTTTTGGGATGTTGATGTTCGAGCGGTTGATTTGGATAAGCACAAATCATCTGTTATTGAGCGCATCGTGACCCGGGGACGATGGAGCGAATTTCGTGCAATGCTCCAGTTTTATGGAAAGGATACGGTGAAGCAAACCATGCTTAATGCCCGTTGGCTTGATAAAACTACCCTCGCCTTTTGCAGCAATATTTTTGATGTACCTGTAACCAAATTCCGATGCTACAAACTCGCACAATCGAACCCGCAACATTGGGACTATTGAGGCAGCTGATGGCACTGCCGGAGCTGGAGTCGTTTTATCTGGTTGGCGGCACGGCATTGGCGTTGCAATTGGGGCACCGGTTTTCCGTTGACTTAGATTTGTTTACGACCGAACCGTTTGATAAGGAGGCGGTATTCTATTTGCTAAACGACACCTTTGAGTCGGTTACGCTTGAATCCGAAAGTGCAAGTATGCTCATCACCAACATCAACGAGGTGAAGGTAGATTTTGTCAAAATGGGTTATCCCGTCCTTTTCCCACCATTGATGAAAGGAGGGGTGCGTATGCTGGAAGTTAGGGACATCGCCCCGATGAAGCTGAAAGCGATTGCCCAACGAGGCAGCAAAAAAGATTTTTATGACATCCATTTCCTGCTCGAATTAATGCCACTCTCCGAAATGATACAGTTGTTTTCCGAGAAATTCAAGCAACAGGAGGTATTTCACATCATCAAAAGCCTGAATTATTTCGAGGATGCAGCCCAATATGCAGACCCAGTTGTCTTTGATAAAACCGTCACTTGGAAAAAAGTGAAATCGGAAATTCAGGCCGCTGTCAAAAACATGATTCCCTGATTTGTTGTACCTGTCGTTTTGCCGGGCGGCGACATCTTTTGGAAAGGTGCCGCCGCTTTTTTCTTCCCTCTCACTTCGCCTCGTTCAAGCTCCAGTCATACCCCAAATACGACACCTTTGCTTCGGCGCTCATCGGCGTTTCGGCAAACTTGTTCACAAACCCCCGCACCGAGCCGGCGTCCTTTTTAAAGTCGCCGCCGAACCAGTTGAAAATGGCTGAAAGCTCCGCCTTGTCCGCCCCCACCCGGTTGCGGAGCGGGTCGTTGACGAAGCGGCGCATGGCGTCGTCGAGCTGGCTTTCGAGTTTTTCAGCAGTAAATGCTTCCGCTCGCAGCGGCGGGCAGGAGTAGGAGGCGCAGTTGATAGCCGCGTGGATGCGGGCGTCCTTGAATTGTTTGCGCAGGATACCGTGCTCGATGTTGTTCAGGTCATACGTTTGCCCCTGGAGGTGGATGAATTTGATGTCCCAAACGGAATTGACAAAGGGGATGCCCCGCTTGATGTCTTTGATGCTGGCGAGGGGGTAGTGGTCAACGATGAGTTTTACGGTGAAAGCATTGTAGGCGTTGATCCAGTAGGCCATTTGTTCCTCCCTCGTCCACGATTTTTGCGGGTGGGCCGTTGACAACAGGGCGAGGTACTGGTTCAGTTTCGTGCTGTCCTCCACGAAGCCTTTGTAGTCCACCCAGCCGCCGGGGCGGACGTGGGTTTTGAGCAGGCTATCCCAGCTATCATGGCTGGGAGGGGGCATGGCCGGCTTCACATTTGGTATTTGGGCATTGCACCCAAGTATAGCCATGGCTGCTGCCACTAAAAAGGCAGGGATGAAAATGTTCCTGAACATGCTGATAATTTTTTGAAAACGCGCCGCAAGTTGACGGATACCCACAAGGCCCGGCGCCTGATCACTACGAAGGTCTGAACCAGTATTTTTCTAAGCAGTCGCGGAGTTGCAGTTTTGCCCGGTGGATCAGTTGCCAGTAGTTGGTGGTGGTGAGTCCCAGCTCCTGACAAACCTGCTCCCCTTTTTTTTCGTCGAGGAACCGCAGGCGGATGCAGGCATTCATCACGGCAGGCAGGTGTTCGATGCAGCCATCAAAGACTTTGTTGAAGGCAGGAAGGTCGGTGAGGTTTTCGGCCTCACCCTGCCAGGGCTGCGGCCCGGCGCTTTTCTCCCAACGGCCATTGGCGGAAAAAAAAGTGGCGATTTCGTCGGAGGGCAGGGTAATGGTGATGTTCTGGCGGAGCGATTTGCGGTAGTGTTCGGCGATTTTGTTTTTCAGGATGCCGTACAGCCAGGTTTTGGGCTGGCTTTCATTTTTAAAAGAAGCGATGCTTTCGGCAGCAGCCAGGAAGGTTTCCTGCACGAGGTCTTGGGAAAGCTCCCGGTCGGAGGTTTTGCGCAACGCCCAGGCGTAGAGTTCTTTGGTGTAAAGCCTCACCCAATCGGTCAGCCCGGTTTTGCGGATGGTATTCTCCATCTGGCAAAAGTCCAAAAAAATCATGGTGATTTTAAAAATCACCATGATTTAAGATGAAAAAAACAGGCCCGGCTTTGCTGTTTATACTGTCGAGCGTTAGGTTTTGTCCATCCCGGGTATTTGGCGCTGACTTCGCTGGCTTAGGGGTTTGGGGGCGAAGCCCCCAATATCCCCTCCCCCCGGC
>SCUG01000207.1 GCA_004297645.1 Saprospiraceae bacterium
TGGAAGAAATCTCTGACAAGGAAATGGACTTTGTGGACCGGGCCATCAACCCCCGGATAGAAAGCCGCCTCGGCTGCCAGTGCATTATTCTGGATGATGCTGCGGAAATTGAGGTGAAGATTCCAGACCAGAAACGCATCATCGGGCACGAGCATTAACGAGCAAAATAACCCGTTTAAAAATGGCATTTGAAGATTTTGACAACCATCCGATTTCTTGGGCAGACCATGAAGACATCGCCATGAAACTCTATGAGCGTTTCGGGGATGAGTTTGACGAGGGGAAAATTTACAGGCTTCGCTTTACGGACTTGTTGGAGTGGGTTTTGGAAATTCCCAATTTTACTGGCAAACGGGAAGATAGCACCGAAGGCCATTTGGAACAAATTCAATCCAAATGGGTCTATGAATGGCGCGATAATCAATAGTTTCTGATGTATGGAGCAGCTCAATTCTCCTGACAGCCCCGGCCAATTTCAGCATGCCGTCAATATCTTGTCCCGCTTCAAAGACATTCACACTTTTATTTTTGACGTTGACGGGGTGTTGACGAATAATGAATTGCTCATCACTGAAAAGGGTGAGCTATTGCGGCGCATGAATGCACGCGACGGGTATGCCCTCAAGGTGGCCATTCAGCAAGGCTACAACGTAATGATACTCACCGGCGGCAACTCACAGGGGGTCATCGGCCGCCTTAAAGAACTCGGCATTCGTGACATTATCTGGGGCGTGGAAAATAAGCTGGGCGCTTATGAGGAATACCTCGACGCCTATGATTTGGACGAGGATGGCATTTTGTATATGGGCGACGACTTGCCCGATTTCGAAGTGCTCAGGCGGGTGGGCCTGCCCTGCTGCCCTCAGGATGCCACACATGAAATCCTCGAACTGGCGCACTATGTTTCTCCCCTGAAAGGAGGGTACGGCTGTGTCAGAGATGTCATAGAAAAAGTTTTGAGACTTCATCATCACTGGTGCTGACCATGTTCAAATTTTTTCGCCTCGTCCGGTTCCCCAACCTCGTGATTGTTGCGGTCACGCAATATCTTTTGCAGTACTCCGTCGTGATTCCATCCTTTAATAAAGCCGGCCTTGCCCCTACTCTTCCTTCCTGGCAATTCTCCCTCTTTGTGCTCACCACCATGCTCATCGCCGCAGGCGGCTACATCATTAACGATATCACGGACTATCCCTCCGATTTGCTCAACAAACCGCATAAGGTCATCGTCAATAAAGCAATGTCAAAAGCCACTGCCTGGAGGTTTTATTTTTCATTACTCTTCTCAGGGCTTGCCATTGCTTTCTACCTGGCTATTTTCGTGGGGAACCCCGGCTTAGCCATCCTTTTCCCGTTGGCATGGGGGCTGCTTTGGCTTTACTCGCTCAGACTGAAACAACGGCCGCTTGCGGGAAACCTCACCGTGGCCTTTTTTTGCGCCGTGGTAGCCGGCATCGTATTATACGCAGAGCGCAACGGCATAAGTAACTTATGGAATACCCAGCCTGATGCCGCAAGAAATCTGGCCATTCTTTCGGGCGGGTACCTGTGGTTTGCTTTTTCCACCAACTTCATCCGGGAGGTCATCAAAGACCTGGAAGACATGGCCGGTGATGCAGCCACAAAGTGCCGCACCATACCTATCGCCTGGGGGGAACGCCCGGCCCGGTTTATCATCGGTATTTCAATCGTTTTGCTCATAGCCTCGCTGCTGTTTTTTTCAAATTGGCTTTTTGAAAACGGCAAATGGCCAGCAGGCTTTGCCTGCATTGGGGGCATCATTTTACCCTCAGCTTATTTGTTGTACCTTATCATCCATGCACAGACCAAAGCCCATTATTCCCGCCTGAGCAGCCTCACAAAAGCAGTGATGGCGGCTGGGCTTTTCTTACTCATTTTAATATGGATTTCTTAAAAAAGAAAATTATCCTCGCTTCGAAATCGCCGCGCCGCAGCCATTTGCTGCGCGAGGCAGGATTTGATTTTGAAATAAAAACCCGTGAGGTGGATGAAACGTACCCCGAAGATTTACCTGTATCGGAAGTCGCTGGTTACCTCGCGGAAAAGAAGGCCCTGGCGTGCCGGGATTTTCTTGGGTCGGAGAATGAGATTCTACTCGCAGCCGACAGCGTGGTTATTGTGGACAATATCATCTTTGGGAAGCCGGAAAACCCGGAAGATGCAATGCGCATTCTGCGCCATCTTTCCGGGAAAGTACACCAGGTTATCACGGGTGTGTGCCTGCTATCGTTGAAGAAAAAAAAGGTATTCAGCGCAGTGTCGCATGTCCATTTTGCACCACTTTCTGAGCGGGAAATAAAATACTACACCGACCACTTCGCCCCTTTTGACAAGGCCGGTGCGTATGCCATTCAGGAATGGATAGGCCTGTGCAAAATCACCAAAATTGAGGGCACCTACTCCAACATCATGGGCCTCCCCATGGAATCGGTTTACCGTGAATTGCTGCAATTCTGAAACGGCTCCATTTCTTCATCAAACTCAAACAACTCCATCATCCCTTGGATTGGGGCAAAAAAAAGCCTGACGGCCGGGGCCGCCAGGATCTTTCTATTAAAACCTTTAAATCATGAATTTCAACGACGCAAGGATAGACTTGTTTTTTCTTTTTTACACTGACATAAATCATCCTCTTTTTTTTGAGTTTCATCACCCTTCACCGCTTTTGACAGCTTAATGACCCAATCCAAAACTCTTGAAACTACCTTGCAACCAAAATTTTAAAAACGATGAAAAGACAAATTACGAACCGGGAAGACGTGGCTTTCCTCGTCAAAACATTTTACGAGAAAGTCAGAAAAGACGAGCACCTCGGCCCCATTTTCAACGGCATCATAAAAGACTGGGATGCCCACCTCGAAAAGCTGACTGATTTTTGGGAAGGCAACCTTTTTGTTTTTGTAAAAACAAAATTTACCGGCGACCCGGCGCAGGCCCATCACCGGGTGGATGTGGCTATGAACGGCACCATTGAAATGGAACATTTCGGACGGTGGATAAACCTATGGATTGCCAACCTCGACGAATATTTCGAAGGTGAAAGGGCCGAATCGGCGAAAAATCAGGCCCGCAAAATGGCCACTTTTCTTTATCTCAAAATTTTTGAAAAAAGAAGGCATGACAATTCAATGGCTTAAAAAATGCGATGGGCCTGCGAAGTGGCATACCAGCTTAACCGGCCGTGCTTGATTTTGCATGATGAAAGACCCGGCGTGGTAGAGTGCACCATAAAGGCAAACGCCGCTTTCGCCACTACCTCGGAAGGTCAGCTTTTCAGCCAAGCCGGCTGACTGATTCAGAGGTAGCCTTTTAGGCGATAGGCCAACCAACCCACCCATTCTTTCAGCATGCTCTCCCAATACTTGATAATGCATGGGTCAGGGATTAGAAAAAATTGAGGGTTCCATTGGTCGTCTTCCCGCAGAAAATCAACGCTGAACGGCGTGAACGCAACACCTTCCTTTTTAAAGCACCCGGCTGACCGCCGCATGTGCAAGGCCGAGGTAAGCAACAGGCATTGGGGCTGGGTTTGGAACGACTGCGTCAGCATTTGTTTTGTAAAAACAGCATTCTCATAGGTATTGCGAGACTTTCCTTCAACGATGATGTCGGTGGCCGGCATGCCAATGCGCAGCAAAAACTCCCGCATGGTGACAGCCTCGCTCTGCGAATTTCCAATTAATTCCCCCGTGCCGCCCGTGAGGAGCAGCTTCTTCACCTTCCCCGATTTGTACAACTCGTAGGCATTCATAAAGCGGTTGGCCCTGGCGCTGAAATTCTGCCGGTCATGGCGGGGCACGATGTGATTGTTGGCGTAGCCACCCAATAAAATGCCCACATCGTAGGGTTCGGTGATTTCTCCAGCCGTGATGGTTTTTAGCTCCCACAGTTTGGCGGCCTGGTTGAAGATGAGATGGTTGCTGAAAAATAGAGCGAGCGTTACAGATGCAATTATAGCCCTGTGCTTCCGCTTCTTGTTTTTTGTAAAAAGAGAAAATAGCATCAACCCCACCACCCAATTCAATGGTTGGAGGAGGAAATACAGGATTTTGGAGAAGATGAAAAACATGCGAGGTCTTTTGTTTAAAATGGCA
>SCUG01000208.1 GCA_004297645.1 Saprospiraceae bacterium
AGTGGCCGTTTCGCCGTCGAGCAGCACAGCGGAGACGGGGTGGAGGGCCGTCTCCCAGGTTACTTCCACGGTTTCCGAATTGTTGGCATCAATGGGCCGCCAGGCAGCGAGGTGAGTCGGGGTGCCATCAGCGTTGCCGAGGAGGTAGAGCCAGGCGGTGCTGTCCTCCCTTATTGCCGAAAGAAAGTATTTATCGCCGAGCGTGTGCACCAATGATTCCAAAGCGAGGAAGGATTTTTTCTTTTCAAAATTGGTGGCCAGCGAGCCGGTCACTCCGGAGCGGGCAAATAGTGATGAGGCGCCGCCAGTGTTCGCATAAAAATAAATGTCGGCCCGCTGCACCTGCGTGCGGAGGAGCATCAGGGCACCCCGCGTAAAATAAGCCACCGCCTCTTTTTCAGTGACGCACTCGCTATGGGTGCAATCTTCACCGGCGCCATCGTGGTCCCAGCCCCACTCGGTCATGTAAATGGGGGCGCCGGGCATGTTGTGGTCGCGCCAGCGCAGGGCATTGAAAAGTTCACGCATTTCGGAGTCCGGGTGCTCCGGCCAAACGGCAATCCGTGCGCCCTCCTCGTCGAAGGCAAAGCTGTACAGGTGCAGGTTCAGCCCATCGAGCAGCGCGGCGGTTTCTTCGGTGATTCTCGCCCCCATGAAGTTGCGCGACGAGGTGGTATTTTCATTTTGCGGGAAAGCGGCCTGCAAAGCGCAGGGGAGTATTTTCAGGGCGGGGTCTCCGGCTTTTACTCCTTCAGCCATGCCCCTGAGCAGGTTGCGGTAAAACAGTGAGTCCAAATGCCAAGGCTCATTGCCAGCTTCCAGGATGGTGACCTGACCGTTGCCCGATGTAGGCCCAAAATGGGCGGCGAACGCTTTGGCGTAATTGAACCCTGCCGTGTATGCGTCATTAAAATCGCCCTCGTCCCAAGTGCCCATTTGGATGGAGCAATCTATCTCCAGACCAGCGTTTTGCCAGGCTGAGTATTCGTTGTCCCAATTGAGCCACCATTGGGCCTGTGTGCCATTACCGGCGGCCATTGCCTCGAAGTCGGGGATGGTGTCGGGGCTGGTTACATCCCAGCCCCAGAAGTGGTAGTTGCGGCCGTTGGCCGCAAACTGGTTGTAAAGCTGAGGCCCTTCGCCCGGCGGCAGGTTGATGGAGTGGGTGTTGTGGCCCCAGCCCCAGATGCCGTTGATGCCGAGCAATTGCCCGACAGTGACCGCGCTGGGCTGAGGGGGCGGCATGGGGCCGTAAGGGCCATTGCTGTCAAAGGCGGCCACCTCCCAGAAGTTGACTTTTTTGTAATCCACGGGGAGGAGGGTGTGCTCTATTTTGAGGTAGCGAGCGAGCCGTGAGGGGTATAAAAAAGTGGTGACCGGGCCGATAGCTTCGGGGTCCAACCCGGCAATGTATTCCCACGTCGTGCTGTCCTGACTAATGTAAATGGCGGTAGCCGAGGCGGCGTCTATCCCCGCCCAATGCCGCGTCACTATTCGCCCGACATCCCGCACTACGCCTAAGTCCAGGATGACGGATTCTTTGGGTGGCTCCGCCAACATGCCCATTTCGAACAGGGTGAATGTGGCCGTAGCTTCCAGCCGGATTTTGGCGGCAACGCCGGAAAAATCGAAACGCTTGAAGCTGTAATTATCCGTGCTTGAATATTCGCCCAGCAGTAGAGAATCCTGCCCTTCCGGGTAAATGTAAACGGAGAGAGCGGCCTGCACCTGCGCTTTGAAATGCAAGAGTAGCATCGGCTGGCTGGCCGGGAATGTGAATTCCAGCCACGCTTTTCCGCCCTGCACATCAATGGCCGTGTGGCTGTTGAAATCATTGTCGGTAATGGCCGCAAAATCTGCGGCAGAAGAGGCCG
>SCUG01000021.1 GCA_004297645.1 Saprospiraceae bacterium
TTATCCTGAAAGCCGCCGGGGAATTGCCCTGATTTCCTATTTATTGCCCTTCCCTCACCGCAACCTCCTACCATACACTTCCCTCACCCGCTGCGGCCCGGCCAAGCCCCCCACGGCCAGAGGTTGCAGGCCACGAGGTTGGCGATTTGCGCCCGCAGCCAACTGTTCCGCTCGTACTTCCGGGCGGAGACGGTACACTTGCAGGGCAGCACGCCAAAATCGTAACCTGCCCTTTTTGCCCGCCGCTGGAAGTCGTACCCCACGGCAAAAGAAAGGTCGTAGCCGCCGGGTTGGGTTGCAGACGGGTCTCCCGCCGGATGAAACAGGTGCGGTCGCCGCATTGCGTGAAGAACCGTCGAAGCAGTATTGGGAATTGCCCAACTGCCAGCCTTTTGACAGGGCGGCTTGGATGCCGGCTGCGAAGGAGGCGGCCGGTTCTTTGCATTTTAATTGCTGGCCGGGCAGGGATTGCATTTTTTACTTTCTTTTTGAAAAATAAACACAAATCTTTGTCAGGAAACCGGGGATGCCGCTACCATTTTGGCGGTCGGATCAATCCCCGGTGACGGGTTATTCAATGAGTATAAAAATGATGAAAAAGTTGATGCTATCGTGCAAAACTGCCACAGGGCTGATGGAAAAAAAACATCTGGAAAGACTTTCCATCCGTGAAAGGATACAGCTTGCTTTCCATACTACCTTATGCGATGCCTGCCGCCGCTACGAGCAGCAGAGCCGCTTGTTGGAACGCCTGTTTAAGTCCAAAGCGGCCGGCCCTGTTTCACCCGAAATAGAAAAGGAATCAGCGGTGTTGGAGGAAAAAATCCTCCAGCAATTGGATGCCCATAAGCAGTAGAAGTTAAATCAGTTAAATCATGGTGATTTTCAAAATCACCATGATTTGGTAAAATTTTAAAAATGGTCAACACCATCAGACCTGTAAAAGAAGCCCAGGGATTGAAACCGGGCGGCAAAGCTCCTCTCTTCACCGCCACAGACCTCCACGACGAACCTTACGCACTCGCAGACGCCCTGAAAAACGGCCCGGTCGTGCTGATTTTTTACCGGGGCCAGTGGTGCCCCATCTGCAATATGCACCTCAAAGCGCTGCAAGAGAAACTGCCGGAGATTTACAGACGCGGCGCCACGGTCGTGGCCGTTTCACCCGAGAAATCGGAGTTTCTGAAAAGGACTGCCGAAAAAACAGGCGCCGAATTTACCCTGCTTTTCGATGAGGGCTACAAAATCGCCGACGCCTTTGACGTGACCTTCCTGCCCGGCAAACTCCTTCGTGGCGTCTATAACACCCTCTTGCAGGCAGACCTCAAAAACGCAAATTCCGACGACTCGGAGCGGCTGCCCATCCCCGCCACTTTTATCATCAACACGGACGGCGTGATAGTTTGGCGGCATTTTGACCCGAACTATATCAAGCGGTCGAAGGTGGGGGATATTTTGAAAAATTTGCCGGTTAAATCAGGGTGATTTAGAAAAAAAATGCGTTGAACCATCACCCCCCGATTTTCATACAGCTTGGCGCCACCTCGCTGGCATACCGGAACCCTTCCTCCCACCACCCTTTCATTTGTTCGGGGTCGAAGATAAGGGAGGTTTCGGTGAGCAGCCGGGGCGTGTGGTAACAGTTGAGTTGCACTTGCTGGTGCAGGCTTTCGAAATGGCCCAGGTCGAGGTCGTCGAGGCTGATTTGTTCGAGCATAAAACTGTACGTCCGGAGAAGCAGCCCGAAGGCATTGGCGACGGGGAGTTGGCAGGCGAGGCCAGGCTCTCTGGGGTTCAGGACGATGGCATCCACCTCGCAAGCGCCCCGGCGGATGGCTTCCCGCAGCGGGAGATAATTCCCGAAACCGCCGTCGGCATACTCCATCCCGTTTTTTACCACCAAGCTCATAAAGGGGACTAAGTTGGCGGAGACCCACATCCAATCGCAGAAATCGTCGTAGCTGTTGTCGTGGATGGATTGGTACTCCACCGTTTTGCAACTCAGGTTGGACACCGTGACGACGACTTCCTTGCTGCTTGCCCGCAGGCGGTGGTAATCATCCTCGGTGAAAGTGCGCCGGATAAGTTGCCGCAGGCTTTCGCTTTCCCCAAAAGTTTTTTTGCCCCGCATGAACATGCGCAGCGTGTTGAAGTGGTTGATGCAATAGGTAAAACTGCCATTGCTTTTGCGGATGATGAATGGGCTGATGCTAAAAATATCGGACTGCCGGATGGTGGTAAAGACTTTTTTCAATCGCTCCGTTTCGCCCAATGCCAGCAGCGGCACGAGCAGGCTGCCCGCCGAAGTGCCGACGAATACCTGGTAATTGTGGCAGCATTGCCGCAGCAGGAACTCGGCGATGCCGCCTGCAAAAGCGCCCTTGCTGCCGCCCCCGGAGATGACGAGCGCCCGCACGGGGGAGCCGTTGTTGTCGTGGTGTTTTTTCATTTCCTTGTGTGAATCTTCAACTTCACAAAACAAGATATAAACAAAATAGGCTGCCCAAAGGGCTGTCCTGTTTGGAACAAACCATGAGGTTTTTATTTTTTTTTGTAGCCCCTCAAAAATATGCTGGTAAGTAACGTTGAAAAAATAACTTCTCAGGGTTGGTCTTGAGCGGGTGGGTTTTGAAACCCGCCATTCTATTACTTTCTAAACCGGCGGGTTTCAAAACCCGCCCGCTCGAAAGTGAGAAGTTATTTTTTAATCATTACTAAATCGAGCGGCAGGGTTTTGAACCCTGCGTTTTCGTACCTGAAATGCATTCCGACAAAATGTCGGGAAAAACCCTGCCGCTCGAAAAGACTGCGTAATTTTGGAAAACTCCCATTAATTTATGAGGGATACTTTTTTTTAAAAAACCTCCCAAACTGTCAGGGTTCGGCACTTCCCCCTACTAATCGGGCAAACTAAAAAATCCGAATCATGATGACCATTGATTTTAGAAGGGAAACTTTCCCTATCGCCTTGCCGGGTATTTTCAGCGTGCCCAAGTGCCCATCGCTGTTTGATGAAATTCCCGAAACGACCCTGAAGAAGGGAGCAGTCATTTTCAATGAACTGAATGCCCACCTCTTCGTCTATAAAGTGACCAAAGGGATGGTCAGGCTATACTCTATCCACGATGGCAAAGAGATGCTGGAAGACTATTACCAACCCGGCGAAATGTTCAATTGCGAAGCCCTGCTCCACAACGACCAGGGCGAAATGGTGGCCAAAGCCATGACCCAGGGCACTGCGGTCAAAAAGATTTCAGTACATGCTTTCCGGCAGGCCATAACCGCCAACGCCTCGCTTTACGAGAAAGTGTTGTCGAGCATTTCTGCATCCCTCAGCCGCACACAGGAGCGCCTGCGCAGTATCACCTTACTGAACTCACAGCAGCGGGTGGTCCAGTTTTTAGCCAGCCATACCATGAAATCCGGCAGGCGGGTTGGCTACGAGTGGGTCGTCAAACCTGCCATGACCCACCAGGAAATTGGCAGCATCATCGGCACGGGCCGGCAAACCGTCACCACCGCGCTCAACAAACTGCGCAAGAACGGCATCATCCATTTCAACCGCAGCTACTTAATCGTCAGGGACATGGAGGCGCTGTTGAGATTGCTGGACTAAGCGCCCAATTGCTTTACGCTTCCCAATTTTATAATAATGAAAAACGCACCCAAAAGCTGCCCATTCTGTGGGGTGCAGCACCCCCGGCTCGTGCAGTCGTTTCACCCGCAACAGGACCAGCCCCTGCTGGAAAACCTGCAACACCGCCAGCCCGGCTGGACGCCGGAGCAAGGCATCTGTCTCCGCTGCCTCGACGGAGCGCACCAGGAAGTTTTGAACAACCTGCTGCTGGAAAATGGCCGGGAAACCGCGGGCCTGAGCGTTTTGCCCACGCCTCTGCGCTTGAACGCCCACCCTGATTTCACCGGAAAAGGCGTGACCGTCTGCCTGATTGATAGCGGCTTTTACGTCCACCCCGACCTCGAATTTCCCAAAAACCGCATCAAAAAAATAGTGGACATCACCAACCCCCGGCGGCAGAAAAGCTACTTCCGGCAGCCCAACGGCAATGCCTGGCACGGCGCCATGACCTCCGTCGTCTGCGCCGGAAACGGCCACCTTTCCGGGGGCGTGTACCGGGGCATCGCCAGTGAAGCCGAACTGGTTTTGCTGAAAGTGACCGGCGAAAATGGGCATATCACCGGAGGCAACATCACAAAAGCCTTGCAGTGGGTTTGTAAAAACCATGAGCAATACGGCATCCGCATCGTCAACCTGTCCGTGGCGGGCGACGACCCCATTTCCTTCCGGCAAAGCGAGGTGGACAAAGCCATAAAAACCTTGAACGAAAAGGGCATCGTCGTCGTGGCCGCCGTCGGCAACGACCCCGGTGCGCCCATCCTGCCGCCCGCAAACGCCCCCGAAGTCCTCACCGTCGGCGGGCTGGACGACCGCAACACCCTCGACCCCATGCAGCAAACCCTCTACCACTCCACCTACGGCTGGACGGTGGACGGGCTGCTCAAACCGGAACTCATCGCCCCCGCCATCTGGCTGGCGGCGCCCATCCTGCCCGGCACGCCAGCACAGCAACAGGCGCAGGAGATTTTTAAAAAAATGGAAACGGCGCAGGGGGACGAGCGCGATGACTTGTTGAGGCAGGCCCGGCAGGGGAAATTCATCTCCCCGCACTACCAGCACGCCGGCGGCACCTCCTTCGCTGCCCCCATCGTCTGCTCCATTATTGCGCAGATGCTGGAGGCCAACCCGAAACTGTCGCCGGACATGGTGCGGGAAATCCTGCTGACCACCGCCCGCCCGCTGCCTTACGAAGACCGCCAACGCCAGGGCTACGGGGTGGTGCAGGCGGGCCACGCCGTCGTGCAGGCTGGCGGCGATGCCCACCACCAACTTTGGGCAAGTTCGCCGCTGATTGATTTGGCCAAAAGGGAAATAATCTTCCGCTTCCACTACCACGATGCCCGGCAGGTGGCGCTCTCCGGCGACTTCAACGCCTGGGCCTTCGACCTCCAACTCATGGCGCAGATGGAGGATGGCCTTTGGGAAAAAATCATTCCCCTGCCAGACGAAGGCATTTATCGATATAAATACGTGGTGGACGGACGGGACTGGAAAAGCGACCCGCTCAATTTCTACCGGGCGCCGGATGGCTTTTTCGGGTTCAACAGCTTGCTTTTTGTTTGAACAACCTATGCGATGGGGGCGTTGCTGCTAAACACGCACTTCCTTGCGGCAGGGGTTTTCAGAGACCTGCCATTCATTCATAAAGAAATAAAAAAAGACATGAGCCTGACAGAAATATTTGAAGAAAAACTGCGCTCCTACGCCGCCGGTGGCAAGGAGGCGCCGTCATTCCACAACGAAAAACGCCTGCGGGAAAGCCTGGCTGCCGTGGAAGAAACGGGGCTGCCTGCCCCCGGCAAAGAACTGGCGCAAGCGGCAGTATGGCTGTATTTCCTGGGGTTTTATGAAAACCCCGGAAACCCATTAAAAGGGAGTGAATCCCTTGCCGTCAATGAAGAGGCTTTGAAAAACACCATGAGTCTGGAGGTACTTGCCCTCTTGCAGACCATCAATAAAAACGAAGCGCCTGCCAATGCGGTGGAAGCAGCTTTCCGGGACGCCGCCACCATCTATTTCGCCAGCCCGAAATTTTTCAAAAGGCTCGACGGGCTGAAAAAAGAGGTGGAAAATGCAGCGGGGCAAAATACCAGCAAGGAAGCCTGGTACTGCGCGCAATTAAAAAAAATGGAGGCCCACCGCTATTTCACCGATATCGGAAGGGCGGTCTGGGAACCTGTGAAAATGCAGAACGTCTCCGCATTGCAGAAGGAAGTCAAAAAATTGGACAAGCAGTTGGATAGCGCGCTCATGCAGGAACTCCAGGTTGATGCCGGCCAACTGAAAAGCCTCAAAAAGAAACTGTCGAAAGCGAAAGGCGCCCCCGATAGGGGCATCGAAACCTGGTTCCGCACTGCCAGCGGCAACCTCTACACCCGCCGCCAGATTGTGGACACCAAGTCGAACATCATGATCACCATGAACGCCATCATCATCTCGGTGATGTTGGGAAATGTTTACCCCCAACTCAACGACAACCCAACCCTGCTTTGGGCTATCACACCGATGGTTTTGACCAGCGTACTGTCCATTGCTTTTGCCATTTTCGCCACCCGGCCCGTGCTCGCCAACGGCGTCTTCACCAAAGAGCAAGTCCTTGAAAAAAAAGCCCGGCTGACCACTTTCGATGATTTCTACCAGGTGCCGCTCCCCGATTACGAATGGGCGGTGGGCAAAATGCTGCAAGACCGCGAATTCCTCTACAACACTTTGATACGCGACATGCACCGCCTCGGCGTTGACCTGGCGGTACGGTACAAAAATATCCGCCTGTCGTACCATGTTTTCCTGACCGGACTGATTATTTCCCTGCTCGCTTTCGGGAGTTGTTACATCCTTGGTTGAATGTTCAACGTCGTCGAAACCTCAACGGGGTTATTATTTTTTCCGCTTTTTAAATTTCATGCATCCCCTCAAAAAGGGCTGGTGATTTCGAGCGGCCGGGTTTTGAACCCTGCGTTTTCGGTTCGGAAACGCCGGGTTCAAAACCCGGCCACTCGAAGAACTACGATTGAATTTTGAGCGGGTACAATTTCATTGAAAAACTGACATGCAGCATTACGACATCATCATCATCGGCACCGGCGCAGGGGGCGGCACACTCGCCCTCAAACTGGCGCCCTCCGGCAAAAAAATCCTTATCCTTGAACGCGGAGATTACATTCCCCGTGAAAAAGAAAACTGGGACACCGAAGAGGTTTTCCTCAAAGGCCGCTACAAAGCAAAAGAAACCTGGACCGACGTCAAGGGCAACGAATTTCACCCCGGCATCCACTACTGCGTGGGCGGCAACACGAAGGTTTATGGCGCGGCGCTGCTGCGCATGAGGGAGCGGGATTTTGGCGAACTCAAACACCACGGCGGCACCTCGCCCGCCTGGCCCATCAGCTACCAGGATTTGAAACCCTACTACCTCGAAGCCGAAGAACTTTACTCCGTTCACGGCCAACGCGGCAGCGACCCCACCGAACCGCCGGAAACCAAGCCCTACCCCAAACCTCCCCTGGCACATGAGCCTCGCATCCAGGACTTGCACGACGACATGGTGGCACTCGGCCTCAAACCCTTCCCGCTCCCGATGGGCGTCCGCCTTCATTTCCGCCGCATCGGGGAAGCCGTCGAACCGGTCGAGCACGTAGGGCGATTCGGCGGTGGTTTGGCCCGTGCGAACGCC
>SCUG01000022.1 GCA_004297645.1 Saprospiraceae bacterium
CCCGCAATCACCTGTGATTGCGGGCCGCTTTTTCGTTGCATCAATACTTACTCTTGGTTACAGCTTGATAAATTTAGTAGCCCATACCGTGTCACCCGACTGGAAACTGATGTAATAAATCCCGGTGGATAAGTCGCCGGCATAGATTTTAGTGCCGGGGTTTTCCAGCCATTTCAACTGCTGGCCCAGCGCATTTGAGATGCTCACTGCGTCGATGTTCACTTCCGCAGCTATGAAAATCTGGTCGCTGACAGGGTTGGGGAACAGGCGGATTTTTTCGCCCAACGCTTCCTCTTTAGTGCCTGTGAGCAAGATGAGGTCCTCGTGGTACCGTGGGGAAAACTGGTATCCCGTGTTGCAAAAACCGTCGCTGTCGAATTGCCCGCCGATGCCGGTGGCATGGAAGTTACCCGTGGGCGGTGGCATGCTGTAAAGGTCCACATCGTTGTCAATGCGCATCTGATACGTGCTGGACCCGTTCGTCACATCCACGTTAAAGCCACTGCCAAGGCCGGTCCATTGGGCCGGGTCCACCAGCGTCAGGTTGTTGATGCGCAGCATCTCCGATTCAAAGCTCTCGTCGAGGAAGGTGGTCAAAACCGGCGTGATGAGGGGGTTGCCAGCCGACACCATCCACAGCGTGTCGGGAGTTATTTGTGTCAGGCAATTAAATTGGGCAATGGTGCCTTGGACGGCCAACTCGTCGCCTTCCGTCACGGTGTACCCGAAATCGTTGCTGCTGAAAAGGCTGATGCCTCCCGTTTGGTCAATGAGGTAAAATTGGATAGCTGCTGTCGTGCCCTGGAAATCTATGCCGTGTACGATACCCTGAATTTGGCAAGAAACGCCGAGGGAGTCGGGCTGGCCGTTAGCGTCTATGGTGGTCACCGTGGCAATTTCATAAACCGGATAGCTCACCGGGCAGACTACCGTCACCGTCACAATGGCGGAATCGCAACCTACGGCATCGCATACTTCATAAGTGAAAACATCGGTGCCGCAGAAGTCCTGCTGGGGGGTGTAGGTGATGTCAGCGAGGCCATTGGCGGTGGCGGTACCATTTGAAGGTGGCGTAATGACCGATAGTGAGGTCAGTGCATTGGGTACAATATCATTGGCCAATACACCGATGATAACGGGGGTATTGATATCGGTGCTGGCATTGTCGTCGTTGGCGATGGCCTGTGCCGGCGGCACAACCGAGTAGCTGCAAACGGGGAATGGAATCGGGGCGCTGGCATTGTCCGGCACAAGGTCGAAGGCATCAATGCCGCTGAAAACCCAATTGCCAAGTACGAAATCAGTGCCATCGGGGCCGGTTCCACTTTTCCGGTAGGCCCAACCGTCGGTGTATTCCCAGGGCTGGCCGGTTCCGTCCACGTTAATTTCTCCGAAAACATCAATGACAATGTTGTTTTCATAAAGCTCAATGGCGTCGTCGCCATTGATGTTGGCGGCATCGCCCGTAGCGGTCGGAGCGAAACCGAAGAAATTCATAAACAACATGCTGTCGTTGGCCACGTAAATGCAATCGCCTGCCGTGACGGAGATGGCCGGCAATGCTGTCTCTACTCCCGGCGTGCCCGTGCCGTTGTTGGCGGAGCCCACCCCGAAAATGCTCAGGTCGGGAATGTCTTCGATGGCCTCCATTTCTATACCCTTGGCCCAGGTGCCACCCGATTGCACCTGCGTGTCGAATACGCCGGTGATGAGGAAGGCCCCGCTGGTGGGGGTGTCATTGTCCACTATACTAATGGTGAATAAATCTTTGCCGGGAGCCACAATTGCGCCGTTCGAGGGGTTGGTCAATTCGAAGATGATGGTTTCAACTGGCTCGATGTCCCCATCGTCAATGATGCTGGTAATGAAGCTGATGGTATCGGTGATGGCACCAACGGGGAAGGTCAGCGTCATGGGAGCGGGAGAGGTGTAGTCGGTTCCGGCGGTGGCCGTAGAAGCTGCATTCACAACCACGGTCACTTCGGTTGCGTTGGCATTGCCGTTGGTGAGGGTGATGAATCCCAGCACATTGCCGGCATCTTCGAAGACCGGGAACTCATTGCTGAGGAACCCTACGATGGGGCCTCCGGGGCAGGCGGAATCCTCGCCAGGGTTGGCCAGGATTTCGGTACCACTCACAGAAAACCCAGTGGGGGTGATGGCGGCTGCCCAATTAGCGGGGTCGTTATTATCGGAGCCGTAGTCGCAAAGCACGAGAGAAGGGCCGAAACCGTCCGGGGTGGTGGGCCAGCCGTTGGCGTCGTCGTAAGCCACGGAGTCCACAAATGTGCCGGTGCCATCCACCAGTTTTATGGTTTCGCCGCCGTTGTTTAGGCCGTTCGTCCATTGATAAGCTGTTTTGCCGAAGGCAGTTTCAAAAGCTGCCGAGTCTATGGCCACCAGCACGAAATCGCCGGGGGCCAGCGTATGAGCAGGAAAGGTGAAAGTGACGCCCTGCACGAACGACCATCCGTTGAGGTCCACCGCCGAACTGCCGTTGTTGTACAATTCGATGAACTCATAGTTGTCGGTGCCGGGGTTGTTGTACATGATTTCTGAGATGACCACATCCCCGGTGGATGCGGGCTGTACGGTGAAGGTTCCCGTCAGGCCGGGCATGGTGAAACAGAAAAAAAGGAGGAGGGTAAAAATCGAATTTTTCATAAGGCAAATGTTGTGAATGTTGGAGGTTTTGTGGTGGGGTAAAAGTAGGGTATCTTATTCTAAAAGGCGCCCGCCCGCCTTTAAATTATTGGAAAATTTCGACCTGCGTTGCGAGCGCAAAGGCGTTCTGCGGAGTGTGGAAAGGGCGGGCTTATTCGTGTTGGCGGCCAAAGGGCTTTCCCGAAGGGGAAGCGGGTGCTGGTTCTGGATCGCCAGTGCCGGGCTTCAGGTTGCCGAGGTCAGGCTGTCCGGCTTTTACCCAAGCGGTGAGCCAGGCACTTCCCACGGCGGCAATGGCTGCCCGCATCTGGCGTTCTACCATGCCGCTGAGCCGCTCGTTGTAGGCGGCCGCGAATTCTTCGCATTGGGTTTGCACCAAGGAGTTGCCGCGCATTTCGCTGCAATACAGCCGGTCCGCAGGAATTTGGGCAGCCACCTCCCGCTCTATGTCGAGCACGCTGTCCACGTAGGTATGGGTGTTCAGCACGATGTTCCAGAAATAGGACTCCGGGTTTTCAATAAGCTCCGCTTTCCCCACCCAAAAGTCGTAATCACTATCGGCGAAAAGCTCCGGGATGCGGCTCTCCCAAAAGGCATGGATGCCCAACTGGTTGGTGAGCTGGCCGTTGTAGTTTTGCGAGGTATGAAGCGGCACGAATGCATCGGCGATGTAGTGTCCGATATCGGCAGCATTGCGCAGTATCTTTTTCTCGTCCTCTTCCACAAAAGCCAGCGTGAGCCGCTCCATCATTTTTACAATGTTGTACGGCAGTATGCCATGCGCCGAAAAGGTGTCCACCGCAAATGCGCCCGCACAATGAATGGCTCCTGCACCCAAAAGTGCAGCTAAACTGTCGCAACTCACTACCCATTCGTCCTCATAATATTGGGGTGAAATATTGCGGATGAAAAATCGCCGGAACTGCTGGTACGTCACCTTTTCCGGCTCGCCGGAAAACAGCGCCGGGTTGATGGCTATTTCACTTTCCGGAGTATTAAAAAGTGAACTCAGGTCGCTTTCCACCAGCGTCAGTGTGTCGTTATTTTCAGTGATAAAATAGTACCCCGTGCGGCAGAGCAAGGCATCCGTCCACTGGCGGGGCAGGGTGGGGAAGGGCGGCTCGCCGTAGCGGTCGAGGTCGAGATAATGGCGGGGTGCTTCATGCACGGTGGCATAGCGCCGTTTGTCGGGGTCCACGGCATGCTCGGTGAGGTAGTCTATGTTTCTTTTAAAAAAAACCACCATCTCCGGCGGCAGGGTAAACACCGCCTGGTGGTTTATTTTCCGGTGGCCGAAGAACCCCCAGGTCTCAGTGGGCCTTTCATCCCGGCTGCCAGTGGGCGGGGCGGGCCATTCAAAAGCAAGCATCGCTGCTATAGCTAAAATAGCAGCAAACAACCATGCCCGTGTCCGGTGAATTTTCACTGTTAAAATTTAATACTATCCTCAGCGCCATTAGGTTTCTTTGCCCCTCCTCGCCGACTTTCCCGATAGCTATCGGGAGCTCGTCGGGGGAGAGCGCCTTTGGGGGCGTTCCGCCCCCAAGTCCCCTTTGCACAAAACCTAATCTCGACTTTAGCCAAAACGCACAATCTCTTTGTCAGTAGATTTAAAGGTTGTCATTTGGCGGGTTTAAGATTTTTGGGGACCAACCAATAAAGTGTGGTTGATGTCAAGCCCCCCCCGCCCCCCCTCTGAGAGGGGGGGAGCTAAAGTCTGCTAAGTTGTTACATTATAGCTTTCGCTAAAAAAGTAAGCAGTATTTGGCTCCCCCCCTCTTTGAGGGGGGGCAAGGGGGGAGTAAACACATTACCAGCACTTTTGCGGTTGACTGCCAGTTTTTGAATGTCGGTATTTTCTACCGACATCCAAAAACTAAAACCCTCGCTAACCCGGCACTTTTGTTTGTTGA
>SCUG01000209.1 GCA_004297645.1 Saprospiraceae bacterium
CCCAAACCGATTTCGGTGCTTTTGGCATTTATCCCCGCACCACCATCGGTCTGAGGGGCATCTTGTTCGCCCCGCTCATTCACGCCAATATACAGCATCTGATTTCCAATTCTGCGCCGTTGTTTTTGCTGGCGGTACTGATTCTGTATTTCTACCCCCGAGTGGCGGTGCGCAGCCTGGCCATGATTTATGTGCTCACTGGCGTGGCTGTGTGGCTCTTTGCCCGCAATGTTTTCCACATAGGAGCCAGCGGCGTCGTTTATGGGTTGGTGTCGTTTGTATTTTGGAGCGGCATTTTCCGGCGCAACCTAAAATCCATCATCCTGGCCATTATTGTCACCTTTCTATACAGCGGTCTGTTTTTGGGCATTCTGCCCAACCAACCGGGTATTTCATGGGAAAGCCACCTGCTCGGTGGTCTGGCCGGCATCATCACGGCTTATTGGTACAAAGAGGAGATAGAGGCGGACGAAAATAGCGAACAGGCGAAATTGGAAGAACAAGAGCCGGAGCAATCTTTCTTCCTTAACCGGGATGTTTTTGAAAAAACAAAAACCGAACGTTCGCGGGAGCAGCAGGAACGAGGCTGGTGATGCCCGTTTGTGTTGTAAAAAAAAAGAGGCCTTTTCGGTGAGTCTGCCGGAAAGGCCTCTTTTGTAAGAGGGTTGGAGCTGGGGTGCTCAGCTCAAAAATGCGGCTTTGGGGCGCAACCCTGTAAACTGAAAAATCTTGCGCAAAGGCTTCAAAATTGTCGTGTAGGGCCGCGGTTTTAGTTGATTCTTTTTCCAGGCCAGCCGGTCTTCGAGGTTGGCGATGAGGCGGTTTTCCAGCCAGCGGTTGCCGGCGCCGCCGATGCGCATTTTTACCATGCAATAGGGGATGTAATACGTGGAAATGTGGTGTTTGTAGAGCAGCCTCAAAATCAGCTCATAGTCGCCGGCAAAACGGAAAGTAGGGTCGAAGACGCCGAATTTTTCCAAAATGGAACGTTTGACGAAGAAGGTAGGGTGCGGTGGCATCCAGCCGTTCAGAAAGTTCTTTTTGGTGCATTCCCCTGCCCGCCAAAACCGGATGACTTTAGAGGGATCCTCCTCGCTGACGAAACACAGGTCACCATAGATGGAGTCCACATCGTGTTCCTTGAAAGCCTGGGCTACTTTTTCCAGTACTTTGGGACTCGCGTAGCTGTCGTCGGCATTCAAAAAGCCAATGATATCGCCAGTGGCGGCACGGATGCCTTTGTTCATGGCGTCGTAGATGCCATAATCCGGTTCGCTGATGAGCCTCGATACGGTGCCGTTGTGCTGGTTTACAATATCAAGCGTATTGTCTTTCGACGCACCGTCCACCACGATGTACTCAACATCTTTGTATGTTTGGTTGCGGACACAGTCAATGGTCTCGCCAATTGTTTTTGCACTGTTGTAACTAACAGTGACAACTGAAATCTTCATGAGATACAGGGGTTTGATAGTGTTTGTTCAAAATTGCTCCACGAATCGGTTTTCAGTAACTAACGTAAGAATCTAAGCCAAATTAAGGTGAAGAGATGAAAGTGAGACTTTCGTTTGGGTAGAAATTCTCCCTGCAAAGTTTTTTTAGCTAAAATTAGCCGGGAGACGGATGTTTGATAAAACTTTAGGAGTAGTTCGGTCTGAATAGGCGGACAAATATAGCGTCATTAACTTCAAGTTTCCAAAAGATAAGCTTGGGCATTTGCGAAAATAATTGCGGGAGCTAATTGTTGCGTTTTAGTAGCACCGGCAAATAGGGCAGCACCCGCTTTCGGAAATTGCCGGTGAAAGGAGTTAGTGGAGCTGGCCATTGCGAATGATGACATAATTTTCCAGCACGAGCAGGTCCATCTTGGTGCGTAAAAAGCAAGACAGTGCATGCTCCGGCGTGTTCACGATGGGTTCGTTTTCATTAAAAGAAGTGTTGAGCAGTATAGGTACCCCCGTTTTTTTATAAAACGCAGAAATCAGGGCGTGGTACCGAGGGGCATCCTCTTTGGAGACCGTTTGCAGCCGCCCGGTGCCATCCACGTGGGTGACGGCTGGGATGGCACTGCGCTTCTCCGGCCGTATGTGAAAGACCTTTTCCATGTAAGGTACGTCGTCCGCCTCTTCGAAGTATTCGGCGGTAAATTCCTGGAGGATGGAGGGGGCAAATGGCCTGAAACTCTCGCGCCGTTTGATTTTGCTGTTGAGCAGTTCTTTGGCATCCGCCCGGCGCGGGTCCACGATGATGGAGCGGTTGCCGAGCGCACGTGGCCCAAACTCTGCCCGGCCCTGAAACCAGCCTGCTACGCCGCCATTTATCAGGCACTCTGTCACTGTGTCTAAAAGTTTCGGGTCGGGGAGTTTTCGCACCTCGAATTCGAGCTGGCAGCCAGCCAGGTATTTCCCAATGTCGTCATTCGAAAAGTGAATGCCAGTGAATGCCTGGTGCTGAAATGGTCCCCGCTCGTTATCCAACTCCTGATGGTAGTGAAACAGTGCCGACCCCACCGATGTGCCGCCATCGTAGCCTGCCGGTGGTACGTAGAGCCGCTCGAAAGAGGTGTTGGCCACGACCTTGCCATTGGCTACCGAGTTTTGCGCCACCCCGCCCGTGATGCACAGGTTTTTCATCCCCGTCCTTTTGTACAGGTTAGCGGCCAGGTGAAATATCACTTCTTCCGTTACCTGCTGCACTGAGGCAGCCAGGTCTTTGTGAAAATCGGTGAGCAGCTCATCCTCTTGGCGGGCCGGGCCGAATTTTTCAATAAAATATTCGCTGTAAAGCGGCTTAATGATGGGGACACCATTTTCCAAAGTCATCCAATCGCCTTGCCCCACGCGGCTCAGATAACGGAGGTTTAGCTCAAAAAGGCCGGCCGTTTTAAGTTTTACTACATCCCAGACTTTGGTCACGAGGCTTGGTTTTCCATAGGACGAAAGCCCCATCACCTTGTACTCGTCGCCATAATGCGGGAACCCCAGAAACTGCGTGAACAGGGTATAAAGGAAGCCCAGCGAATGCGGAAAGCTGATGCTGTCGATGACCTTGATATTGTTCCCCTTTCCCACGCCGCGCATGGTGGAGGTAAAATCGCCCATGCCGTCCACCGACAGTATGGCTGCCTCGTCGAATGGCGAGGCGAAAAAGGCGCTGGCCAGGTGGCAGCGGTGGTGCTCGATGAATTTGACCTGCGCCCGGATGGGGGTGCCATTGCAGCCAAGAGCGTGCGCCACGTCTTCTTTTATGGAGCGCACGCCGTTGATGTGTGTGGCCCTTTTGCGTAAAGAACTAATGGAGGTGCCGTGCCGCAGGGCGAAGAGCATTTTCTGAGAAAATTTTGCCCAGGGGTCGCGGGAAACGGTGATAAAGTCCACGTCTTCCAGCCCTATGCCAGCCTCATCGAGGCAGAACCTGACGGCCTCTACGGGGAGACCGGCCCAGTGTTTAACCCGCAAAATGCGCTCTTCTTCCGTGGCGGCGATGAGCTGGCCGTCGCGGTAAATGCAGGCGGAGGCATCGCCGTGATAGGCGTTAATGCCGAGTGTGTACATCTATAGTTGATTTATGTGTCATGGGGCTGCTCATGGAGGGGTGGGCAGCTTTTTTGTTTTGGATTTCGTCCATTTTTATGTCAATAACCAAGCGGTACCAAAATGCCTGAAGGAAGTGAAAAATGAGGCCTTGTTTACCATCCAAAAAACCTAACCTGAAAAAATAGCGCCAGATAAAATAGGCGAAAGGCCTGAGGAATAGTGGGGCCTTCCACCAGATGGCTTTCAGCCAGGCTGTTTTTTGGTCGGGGTCGCCGTTCATCCTCGCCTCTGTTGTTTGCTTGAGCCATCCGTTTTTCCGCCCGATTTCTTCCTGTGCCTGTAGCGTGCTATACCGGTTGTGTTTTGCTATCCAGAATTCGATTTCGTTTTCTTTCAGGTTTTCTTCGAGGAGGTAGCCCTTTTCCCACACGACGGTTTCGCCCGGCACCACAAAACGGTGGTCCATGTTTTGGCTCAGGTCGGAATGGCCCACCCCGGTGCGGAACATTTTCAGCAGGTATTTCGGGAAGTAGCCGCCATGCTTTATCCACCTGCCTTTGAAGTAGTTTTTCCGGTTAAAATAGATGCCGTTTACATGGGCAGGCACGGCATCGTCGCTAAAGTTTTGCAGCAGGGCCAAAAGCTCCGGCGTCACGGTTTGGTCGGCATCGAGGCCGATGGTCCACGGCGTGGCAACCGGGAAATGGTGCAGGGCAAAATCCCATTGCCTTGGGTGGTTCACAAAGTCATGGTGGGCAGTGATGGCGCCGTACTTTTGGGCTATGCCCAATGTGCCATCTGTGCTGCCGGAATCGAGCACGAAAACGGGCGCCTGCAATGGGGCGATGGACGCCAGCAAACGCGGCAGGTGCTGCTCCTCGTTGTACGTCAACACGATAAATGAGAACTGGCGCTTATCGGTGGGTGGCTGCTGGTTGGGCACGGGAAATCAGGGATTGGTAGGCGCTGGTGTAGCGCTGCGTGAGTGCTTCGGGCGAAAAATCCCGCCTGATAATGTCGGGGGCGGCCTGCCGTATGGCCTGTTGTTTTTTCTTATCGGGCACAATGGTGGATAGCGCCTGCGCTATTTCCTGGGGCGTGGTGCCACACATCCAACCCAGGTCATTCTCCTTCACATACGCTGCCAGGCCGACACCCTGCGAGACGAGCACCGGCGTGCCCGTCGAAAGCACCTCAATGACCACATTGGCGAAGTTCTCATTGATGGAGGGCAGCACAAATAAGTTGGCGGCGGCATAATGGCGAAACTTTTCTTCGCCATGCAAGGGGCCCAGCCATTCCACCTTTTCTGTTAGTTGTTTTGAGTGGATGAACGCTTTGAGTTGGCGGATGTAGCTTTCCTCTCCTATACCCGCTATTTGAAAACGAAAGTCAAAATCTACCTGGCTCAGCGCCTCGATCAAGCTTTCTAAATTTTTTTTCGGGTGAATGCGCGAGAGGAAGAAGAGGGTGAATGAGGATTGGTGATTGGGGATTAGGGGTTGGGTATCGGGGGCTAATTGGATGAAATTCGGAAGAATAAAACTTTCGGCACCTATGCCGGCGACCTCCGCTTTTTCGGCCTCCGAGGTCAGGTGGAGGCAGGTTTTGCGCAAAAGGAACCTGCCAGCCGTGCGATGAAAAAGCGACTTCAGCGAGGTATGATTTTTTTCAAAAGAAAAATCGCTCAACATGCCCCGTGGCGACAGTACGGGC
>SCUG01000210.1 GCA_004297645.1 Saprospiraceae bacterium
GATGCGGTGGAGTTGTACCTCGGGGGCGACGTGTTCGACTATTGGTTCGAGTATGGCAGAGTGGTGCCCAAGGGTTTCGTCCGCTTGTTCGGCAAATTGGCCGAACTGCGGGACGGCGGGCTGCCCATTTACTATTTCACCGGCAACCACGACATGTGGATGTTCCGATACTTACAAGACGAACTCGGCATCCCCATCTACCGGCAGCCCATCGTGCGGGAACTGGGCGGCCAGCGTTTTTTCATCGGGCATGGTGACGGCCTCGGCCCCGGAGACACTGGATACAAATTCATCAAAGCGGTGTTCTCCTACCCCGCCTGCCAATGGCTCTTCGAACGCCTCCACCCTAACTTCGGCATCTGGCTGATGGATTTTTTCTCCGGCACCAGCCGGAAAGCCAACCCCTCGGAAGCTGATTTTTACGGTGAAGAAAAAGAGCGCCTGATTCAATTTTGCAATAGCCTCCTTGACGAAAATCACGTTGATTTCTTCATCTTCGGCCACCGCCACCTGCCTATAGATTTTACACTGAAAAATGGAAAATCCCGTTACATTAACCTCGGCGACTGGATTGATTACAACTCCTACGCCGTGTTCGACGGCAATACACTGGAACTTAAATTTTATGAAAATGCGGATGGGAAAGTTTTTGGGAATTAGGAATTGGGAATTGGGAATTGGGAATTGGGTAATTCCAGCGAACCGGAAAGGTAGGGGTGCCCGGCACCTGATTTTACTTTTGGCCCTGACCACTCTTTTTCTGCCAACTGCCCACTGCCAACCTCCCACTTCAAACTACCGCCTGTTGTACACCATCGAAACACCTGCCCGGAATTTCGCAGTGGACAACCTCCAAAATGCCTATCTGCTGACCACGGAAAACGAGCTGGTGAAATACTCGCCCGACGGCATCGAGCAGTACCGCTACCCGAACAATACCATGGGCAGCATTTCGGCCATAGATGCCACCAACCCCTTCCAGATTTTGCTGTTTTTCCCCGATTACCAAAATGTGCTGCTCCTCGACCGAACCCTTGGCACGACGGGACAATTTAACCTCTTCCGGCTGGGATTTTTCCAGGTAACGGTGGTGGCAATGGCCAGCGACAACCAGCTTTGGGTGTACGATGATGCAAGCTTTCAGTTGAAAAAATTAAACGAGGACGGCGACGTGAACGCTGAAAGCAACGACCTAAGCTTAGCCCTTGGCCGTTCCATTCACCCCCGTTTTATGATGGAAAAAAATCAAATGGTTTTCATGAGTGACCCAGAAGTAGGTGTCCTGGTTTTCGATGTGTTTGGCCGGTACGTCAAAACTATTGAAATCAAAGGCATCACCGATTTTCAGGTGTTCGGCGGCCAACTGTATTTTCTGAAAAAAAACGAGCTTAAATCGTTTCACTTAGAGGCACTTTTGGAGAAATCCATTGCGCTCCCGGCAGACGTCAAAGAACCGAAAAAAGTGTGGCTGAGTGCTGAAAGGCTGTACGTTTTGGAAAAGGAGGGGCTGAAGGTTTTTGGATATTGACAACGGTTTTCGGTATCACAGGCATTGCAGTACGACGCAACTTACTTTTAGTGGCGTTTCTTTTGGGTAAACCCTGCAAAAATCTTTCCTTCGTGGATGGGAAGCACACACCCGCTCTGCGGAAAAACCCGATGCATGAAAAAGACCATCACAGCCCACTGCCTCACCTTCGAGCCATTCATAGAAAGCCCGGAAATCGCACGCCGGGTGGAGGAAATGGGCCGCCAAATCGGCGAAGAATACAAAGGGCAGCGACCCCTGTTTTTGTGTGTTTTGAATGGAGCGTTCGTCTTCGCCGCCGACCTGCTGCGGGCCTGCGACCTCGAATGCGAGCTGGCCTTCGTCCGGCTTGCATCGTATGAAGGCACTGGCTCTTCCGGCAACGTAAAAACGGTGCTGGGCCTCGACATCCCCATCAAAGGCAGACCCGTCATCGTGGTGGAAGACATCGTGGATTCCGGCCGCACCCTGCACCACTTCATGGCTTATTTGCAAGAAATGGAGCCTGCCTCCATCGCTCTGGCTGCCCTGCTGCACAAACCGGAGGCCATGCAGTTTCCCGTAAAAATCGACTATTTAGGTTTTGAAATCCCCGGCAAATTCGTCATCGGCTACGGCCTCGACTACAACGGCCTTGGCCGCAACCTGAAACATATTTACCAGCTCACCACTTGATGCCGTTTCATTGTTTCAGAGCTTCTTTGAACCGCAACACCGCAAACCGTGAACTCACAAATCCATCACATTCTTTGCCGCCGAACCTGCCAATTGGTAGAGGAAGTGGCTGATTTCATCAGACATGAACTGGGCAAGGTAAGCCGTGAGCAAATCACGGACAAGAGCCTGAATAGCCTCGTCAGCTACGTGGACAAAACGGCGGAAGAACAATTGGTGACAGGGCTTCGGCAACTGTTGCCTGGCTCCGTGTTCCTCACCGAGGAAAATACCGTTGGGAAGGAGCAAGGCGAATTTCAATGGGTTGTTGACCCGCTCGATGGCACCACCAATTTTTTACACCAACTGCCGTGCTTTGCCGTGAGTGTGGCCCTGAGGCGGGGCGAACAGACCATCCTCGGCATAGTGAATGAGGTGAACCGGCGCGAATGTTTTTACGCCTGGAAGGGCGGTGGCGCTTTTTTGAACGACCAGGAAATCCACGTTTCTCAAACTGAAAAATTGCATGATTCGCTGGTTGCCACGGGGTTTCCCTACCGCGACTTCGAGCGCCTGACTTCGTATTTCGCCGCCTTCGAGTATTTTATGAAAAACACGCAGGGGCTGCGCCGTTTTGGAGCAGCGGCGGTAGATTTGGCCTGGGTGGCCTGCGGCCGTTTCGATGCATTTTTCGAGTACGGCCTCAGCCCATGGGATTTGGCGGCCGGGGCGCTCATCGTGCAGGAAGCCGGTGGCAATGTCAGCGATTTCCGGCGAGGCAGCAATTATCTTTTCGGGGAAGAATTGGTGGCTGCCAACCCTGCCGTGTACGGCGAGGTCATGGCGGCGGTGGAAGCTGCATTTTCGCCGCAAGACAAAGCCTGAAAATGAAAACTTGGTTTACCTTGCATTTTTTATAGAACTTTAGCTGCGCTACTCAGCGCACCCACCTTAAATCTGAATAACTTATGGCTGGAAAAAACGAAAACAACCAGACTGCTCAAATGGGTGAAATCTCCACCTTGCGCAACATTTTGATGGGCCAGCAAATGGCGGAATATGAAGCCAGGTTCGCCCGGATGGAGGAAGAAATGGCGGCTACGAAAGCCCAGTTTTCCAAAGAGCTATCGGCGCTCGGCGCTCTGTCAGCCCAGCACCTTGCCCAGTTGGAAAAAGCCGTGAACGAGCGCTTCGACCGCCTCGAAAAAATGATAAATGAAAACATCGGCCGTCTCGACGCTAAATTGCTTGAGGTGAGCAAAACCGACAAGTCGAACCTCGGCCAGATGCTGGCGGATTTGAGTAAAAAACTGATAGTCGAATAACGGCCACGCCTACCTGCCATGGACGAACGTCAGATGATGAACAAACTCCGGGAGTTACTGCTGGCCGAAGACCGGCAGGAACTGGAGCGCCTGCGCCGCCTGCTCGGCGACCCCGCCTTATGGTCGGAAAAGGTAACCCCGCTCATTGACGAACGGCTGGAGTTTTTGAAAAATAACTTCCCCGTCGAATTCAGAATTTCCGTCGAAAATATCATCGAGCAAAAGCTGGAAGCCTCCCGCGATGAGTTGCTGGACATCATCTACCCCACCCTGGGGCAGATGATAAAAAAATACATCCAGCACCAGATCCAACTCCTCAAGGAAAACCTGGAGGAACAGCTCCGCAACACTTTCCAAAGGGGTTTCGCCGGTAGGTTGCGCTACGCACTTTCCGGCGTAAAGCCAAAAGAGATGAGCGATTCCATCCTCAGCAAAATAGACGGCCCGGTCATCGAGGAAATATTCGTCATCGAACAACATTCGGGTATCCTTCTGGGCAGCGCCTCCCGGCACGACACCATTGACCTCGACATGATCGCCGGCATGCTCACCGCCATAAAATCATTTGTGGAAGATGCCTTCCAACGCGGCGACGAGAAATTGGAAGGCGTGCAATACGGCACTTTCAGCATTTTGATCGAAAATTTTTACACGTATTACATTGCAGTGGCGGTGTCGGGTTCCTTCTCCACCAATGAGCGGATGGCGCTGTCGGACAGCCTGGCGCAATTTGCCCAAAACGACTTGAAGATGAATCTGAAAAAACGAGACGGAACCTCCAACTATCTCATCCGGCAAAAATTAGAGCACCGGTTTTTTAACCCTCAAATGGCCACTTTGCATGGTGAACAAAACAAGAACCCAACCCAATGATTAGCAAAAAAATAGTACTCACCGGCTGTTTTGGCGTAGGCAAAACCTCCCTGTTCAACCAATTCATCTACCAGCGTTTCAGCGAGAAATACCTCACCACCATCGGCGTAAAGGTGGATAAAAAGGTGATTGAAGTGAATGGCCACAAGCTGTCCCTGCTCGTGTGGGACATCGCCGGCGAGGTGGCGCAGGAGAAGGTACCCCAATCGTATTACCTCGGTGCAAGCGCCATCATTTACGTATTCGACCTCACCCGCCCCTCCACCTGGCTCAACATGCCCTCCGATATTGACTACCTGAACCGCCTGCTCAAAAGCGTTCTGATAAATATCGTGGGCAACAAGTCCGACCTCGTCTCACCGGAGCAACTCGACTATATGAAAGCCGAGGTGCCCCTCCCACCCAACATACTCACCAGCGCCAAAACCGGCGAAAATGTGGAGGCTCTTTTCCAGTCCATCGGCAGTGCCCTGCTGCTTCAAAATTTATAGCACTTCGTGCTTGGCTGGGTTCTGGGTTTCGAGGGGAAATGCGTCAGTTTTTTGAGGAAACAACCTGTCCCGGCTTTACGTCGGGAAGGCGGGAAAATGGGAACATAGCCTTAGCTAAGTAATGATTAAAAAATAACTTCTCACTTTCGAGCGGGCGGGTTTTGAAACCCGCCAGGTTTAGAAAGTAATAGAATGGCGGGTTTCAAAACCCGCCCGCTCAAGACCAACCCTGAGAAGTTATTTTTTCTACGTTACTAACGTATTGACCAAAAAATAACCTCTCTCTTTTTTCGGCGGCTTCGCCGCCGAAAAAAGAGAGAGGTTCCCGATTTCTGCCAGCC
>SCUG01000211.1 GCA_004297645.1 Saprospiraceae bacterium
AATTCATTGCCCTCACTATTTGTACTAAGCCTATTTGGTTCTGGCTGCATCCCGATTACTCGGATGGCTAAAGTTTAATAGCAAATGTCAAATGGACAAAACCTGGCGTTCAAAAGTATAGCTTGAAAATATTAAAGAGTAGTAGGTGACTTTCCGGATTTCTTTTCTTCTCTCGATGCGCTAATAGTGGCCCTAATTTACCCCCCCCTCAGAATAATGCAATAGTCATTTCGATTGTATTCTTCAAATCTCTGACGTTATTCGAAATAGCAATACTGCCGGATTTGTATGGGTTTTGAAGTTGACAGGATGAGTGCCGGACAGCCTGGCTTATGCCAGACCTTCTGCAAGGGCGACGGAAAGGGGAATGGAGGTTTCGGGTTTCGGGAAGGCCGGCCCTAAAAATGGCCCGCCGCCTGCTGCTCAATATGGCCTGACGTCTTTATTTCATTGTAATTGATGGAGGCCCGGTTGCCAATGGAATAAATTTCCCCATTCAACCGCAAGCTCAGCGGAATATCCGTCAAATTCAAAATCGTGGTGCTCTTTCCATCCACTTTGACCTGAATCAGAAATTCCCGCCACCGGATTTTGAACGAGTAAGCCGCCCAGCCTTTGGGCAGGTAAGGGCTAAAAGACAGCATGCCGTCCTCTGCCCGCATCCCTCCAAACCCCTCGACGAAGGCCATCCAGGTGCCGGCCATGCTGGTGATGTGGAGGCCGTCTTCGGTGTCGTTGTTGTAATCGTCGAGGTCGAGGCGGGCAGTGCGGAGGTACATGCCGTAGGCCATGTCGTGTTTGCCGAGGCGGGCCGCCAGGATGGCGTGCACACAGGCAGACAACGAACTTTCGTGTACAGTCATCGGTTCGTAAAAGTCAAAATTCCGGCGCAGGGTTTCCGTATCGAAATCCTCTGCGAAGAAATAAATCCCCTGCAAGACATCGGCCTGTTTGATAAAACACGAGCGCAGGATTCGGTCCCACGACCATTTCTGGTTGAGCGGCTTATCAGCCTCCGAAAGGGTGTCAACCGTGCGCAATTCTTTGTCGAGAAAACCTTCCTGTTGGAGAAAAACACCCCTTTTCTCATCGGCAGGGAAATACATGTTGGCGATGATGTTCCGCCAGGTAGCCGTTTCTTTTTCTTTATTAAACTTCAACCCAGCTTCGAGGGCGGCGTATTTTTCGGGGGCCACCTTCGTCACATATTCCAGCGATTCCAGCGCGTATTTCATTGTCCACACGGCGAGGTAGTTCGTGTACCAGTTGTTGTTGACGTTGTTCTCGTATTCATTGGGACCGGTGACGCCGTGCATTACAAACTGCTGTTTCGGGGCCGACCAATGCACTCGTTGCGCCCAGAATCTGGCAACGCCGATAAGCACTTCCAGCCCGTACTCCACGAGATAATCCTGCTCAGCCGTGTACCTGACGTAGTTGAAGATGGCGTAGGCGATGGCACCGTTGCGGTGAATTTCTTCGAAGGTGATTTCCCATTCGTTGTGGCACTCTTCGCCGTTCATGGTCACCATTGGGTAGAGGGCAGCACCATTGGTGAAGCCGAGTTTCGCTGCATTTTCAATAGCTTTTTTCAAGTGCTTGTACCGGTAAACCAAGAGGTTGCGGGCCACTTGTTGGCCGGCGGTAGCGAGGTAAAAGGGCAGGCAATAGGCCTCGGTATCCCAATAAGTAGAGCCACCGTATTTTTCGCCGGTGAAGCCCTTCGGGCCAATGTTGAGGCGCTCGTCTTCGCCGGTGTAAGTTTGATAAAGTTGAAAAATGTTGAAGCGGATACCCTGCTGCGCCGCCACATCCCCTTCGATGGCAATGTCAGCTTCTTCCCATTTGGCCGCCCATGCTGCTGCCTGTTCCTTCAAAAGTTGTGCGAATCCTGTATTGGCGGCCTGTTTCAGCAAGGTGCGGCAATGCGCGGCAAGCTCCGTTTTCTTATGATACAAAGAGGAAACCACCGCCCCGAATTTGTACACCACGATTTCATCGCCGGGTTTGCAGTCGATGTTCACCGGCACCGACACGAATTTATCCTCCATGAAAGGCTGCGAATCGGTTTCCATTTTTTCTCCATTTTTGAAAATGGAAAACCGCATGCCCGTGCACACTTGAAACTTCGTTTTCTTAGTCTCAGCCAAGATGTATCCTGATCGCCGTTTGACGGATTTGTTGATTTCAACCCAAAACTTCTCGTCCCAGTTGGCGTCCTTGTTCGACACCCCGGCGTCCACATAAGGTGCCACGGTGAGCCGCCCATCGAAGTTGAGGGGTCTGACGGCATAGCTGATGGCACCCAATTCTTTTTCGGCGAGGCTGCAAAACCGGCGGCTGCGAACTTCCACTTCTTTACCACTCACGAGGCGGGCAGAAAAACTGCGTTCCAGATACCCCTCCTTCATGTTCAGTTCTCGCCTGAAATCCTTCACTTTGCAGGTGGCGAGGTCGAGCACCTCGCCGTCTATTTTTACGTCAATGCCAATCCAGTTCGGGGCGTTGAGCACTTTGGCGAAATATTCGGGATAACCGTTTTTCCACCACCCCACCCTCGTTTTATCGGGATAGTAAATGCCAGCGACGTAGCTGCCCTGGAGCCTCTTGCCGCTGAACTGTTCTTCGAAATTGGCGCGCTGCCCCATGCAGCCGTTGCCAATGCTGAAACAACTTTCGGACACCTCGTTGAATTCGGGATGGAAGCCCTCTTCAATAATTTTCCAGGGGTCGTGCTTGAGGTAGTTCTTCATGTTTGCAGAAATATTTTGGCTGAGATACCGCCTAATCAGCGCCGCAACAATGCGGTTATTTTTTCAAAATCATAATTTTTAAAACCAGGGATGACGGCATGGGACTCTTTGAGGTCTTTCTGCGCCCCGATGCCAATGGCCCAAAACCCACCGGCCAGTGCTGCCTCGATTCCTTTGGCCGCATCCTCGAAAACGATGGCTTCGGACGGTGCCACGCCGAGCGCTGTGGCGCCGAGCAGGAACACCTCCGGGTCGGGTTTGCTTTTGGTGGTTTGGTTGCCGTCTATCAGGGCGTCGAAATACGGCCTCAGCCCGATTTTTTCCAAAATGGTTAGTGCGTTTTTACTCGCAGAGCCAAGGCCTATTTTCACCCTCTTGCTCCTCAGTTCATTGAGAAATTCGAGCACGCCTTCGAGAATTTCAGAGGGCGTCATGGTGGAGATGAGTTGAACGTACCAGTCATTTTTTTTTGCGGCGAGGGCCGCCTTTTCTTTTGCTGTTTTCACCACTCCGCCCCACGACAAAATCAGGTCGAGCGACTGCATGCGGCTCACGCCTTTCAGCTTCTCATTTTCCGTTTCGGTAAAATCGAACCCCAGTTCCTGGGCCAGCCGCCGCCACGCCTGAAAGTGGTATTTTGCCGTGTCAACGATGACGCCGTCGAGGTCGAAAATGCAGGCTTTTATCATTGAAAAACAGTTTATTTTGAGCGCTGCGAAGTTAGCATAATATGGAATCCTACCTCGCTGCCGGGTGGATATTTCCACTTTTTTCTACCTTCGTTCGCCATCAATGCCGAAACTGCCATGATAGAGAGAATGTTGAAATTTCTCGAAGAAAATGAGCTGCTGACACCCGGCAGCAAAACGCTCATTGCCGCCAGTGCCGGGCTGGATTCCAGCGTGCTTTGCCATTTGTTTGAAAAGGCCGGGCTTGGTTTCGGAATTGCCCACTGCAACTTCCTTCTGAGGGGGGAGGAGTCCAACGAAGACGAGGTGTTTGCCAGAAACATGGCTAACGAAATGGGCGTCCCAATTTATGTCAAACGGTTTCATACTTCGCTTTACGCCAATAGGAACAAACTCTCCATACAGGAGGCTGCCCGCGATCTGCGATATGAATGGTTTTCGCAGGTCAGCGCAGAGCATGGATATAGGCGGATTGCCACCGCCCACCACCTCGACGATAGCGTAGAAACCATGCTTTTTAACCTGACCAAAGGTTGTGGCATCAGGGGGCTGCACGGCATATTGCCGGCACATGGCCCTCTCATCCGGCCCCTCCTCTTCGCCACCCGCCGTGAGTTGGAAAAGTATGCCTGGGAAAATAATGTGCACTACCGGGAAGACTCGTCCAATATGACGGAAAAATACTCGCGCAACATCATCAGGAAGAAAGTGATACCCGTTTTGGAACAAATCAATCCGGCATTTCATGAAAGCGCCGCTGCGACTATCGGCCGGTTGCGGGAAGTGGAACACGTGTATCACCTTTTTTTTAAAAACCTGAAAGAAGTAGTGATGAGGCAGCGAGGCGATAAAATCTTTATCAATAAGGGCAAACTTGATGCAGCAGGGCTGAATGGCACCATCCTTTACGAATTGTTGCGGCCGTTTGAATTCAACAAAGACCAGGTACCCCAAATCATGCAGAGCCTTGGCAATGCACCCGGAACCATGTTTTTTTCTCCCACACACCGGCTGCTCATTGACCGGGAAAACCTGATTATTAAGAGTTCGAAAGAAGAAACGAACCCTGTTTTTTATGTCAGTAATACCACCACCAAGGTGGACCTCGGCGACGGGAAAATAACTTTTCAATTGAAAAATGAACCCCCTGATTCATTTCCCAACAATGAGAACAAAGCCTATCTTGACTACTTTAAACTCCAGTTTCCATTAGTGCTGCGGCATTGGAAGGACGGAGACAGCTTTCAGCCGCTGGGGATGGATGGCCACCATCAGAAACTCCAGGATTTCTTCAGCACCCACAAGATTTCGAGATTCGATAAAGATAAGGTATGGATTTTGGAGAGCGCTGGGCAAATTTGTTGGGTGGCGGGCATGCGCCCCGACGAGCGGTTCAAGGTCACCCCGATGACCCGCCTTTGCTTGGAAGCCACTTTCTTCCCGGCTACTTTTACCGATGACAACCCAAACAATGAACAAGGTGTCGTGTAAATAATTTTCCTGTTTAGGCGGTTTAGGTGGTTTTAACTTAACCTTCAAAACCTCCTAAGTCAACGTGTTCGAAATAAGATGAAAAAACACAAGGGAGGCTGTATCATAAGTCATCGCTAAAAAATTGTGACCAAATTCTTCAACACAGAGGCACAGAAACACAGAGTTGAGTTTGGTTCTCTGTGCCTCCGTGTCTCTGTGTTGAAATAAAAATTGTCAAGCTAATTCCAGCGTTGACTTATGATA
>SCUG01000774.1 GCA_004297645.1 Saprospiraceae bacterium
GCTACGTCACGTCGATCGCCGCGTCGAAACGCCATCCCGCCGCGTTCTATACGGTGAAGGACGTGCGTCGGAAACTCGGCTCGGGCGTCGGCAGCCTGGGCCGGCAGCGCTACTACGTGCTGGTCGAAGGCGCATCGTCCTCGACCTCGGATGACGTGCTTCTGGAGTTCAAGCAGCAAGCAGCAAGCGCCGTGGCGCAGACCGTACCGGGCAATCTGCCGGCGACCTGCTACGGCTCGCACGAAGGCCAGCGCGTCGCGCGCACGTCCAAGGCCCAGGTGCTGAATGCCGATGTGCTGATCGGCTGGACCAGCGTCGGCGGGCAACCGTACTGGATCCACGAAAAATCGCCGTACCAGGAGGATGTCGACGCCACCGCCTTCGACGGCGCCGGCAAGCTCGACACTGCCGCAGCCTATTTCGGCCAGGCGCTCGCCTCGGCGCATGCCCTCGCCGATCAGGATTACGATGCCTCAGTGGTGAGCTACAGCATCGACAAGCAGGTCAGCGATGCGATCACCAGCAAGAGCGGCCTCAAGACCGAGATCGCTGACTTCGCCTTCGCCTATGCCGACCAGGTCGAACTGGACTGGGCGGCATTCGTGGATGCGTACGAGGCGGGCGTACCGTTGTATTGAGTCGCCGATTGGCGCCATTGGCGAGTCCAAACCGCATCGCGGACAGACACATCAAGGTTTGGTAGCCCGGGTAAGCGCGAAGCGCGCACCCGGGGATTTCCCATCGGTCGACCCGGGTGCGCTTCGCTTACCCGGGCTATGCTGCCATTTGCTTGCCACAACTATACCTTGCGGCTTTAGACTTCTAAGAGCCAGTAGATAGGAGCTCCTGAATGTCTGACTTGCAGTGGGGGACACTGATTATTGCTGTGCTGGGACTAAGCTTGAGCATCTTCAACACAGTGGTGAGTTATCGCCGCGGCATACGTCGCATTGATTCGAATCTCGAATTTAAACGAGATGGAGCAGGCCGCAGCCGAGCTTCGATCTCCTTTA
>SCUG01000212.1 GCA_004297645.1 Saprospiraceae bacterium
CCGCGGTTCATCTTGGAAATGCCTGCCACGAAAGGAACGAAGGTCCTGAACACGGGTAAAAAACGGCTTAGTATCACAGCCTTTTGGCCGTGTTTCTCAAAAAATTCGTGCGTCTGGTCAATGTATTTTTGGTTTACCCATCGAATCTTCCCGCCCTCGAGAATCCTCACACTCAGGAACCTGCCGATATGATAATTGACGGTGTTGCCGAGAATTGCTGCCAAGGATAGCAGCAATATCGAAATCCAGATGTTGAGCGCTCCTGTCGTGCCGGCAATAACCCCTACGGTGAAAACCAAACCATCACCCGGAAGGAAAGGGGTGACCACCAGGCCCGTTTCACTGAATATAATCAGGAACAGGAAAAGATAAACCAGCATCCCGTAATGTACCACCCAATCCTGGAGGTAGTCATTGGTGTGCAAAATAAAATGGATGAAATCTCCCATGGATGGTTTTGATTTTAAAAATGAGGCGTAAAAATAGAAAAAACACCGGGCATGATTGAAGTGAATTCCAATGGCTGAATTTGCAGAAGAAGGGAGAAGGCAAAAAAAACGAGGGGGCTTGGCGTTTGCCAAGCCCCCTCGTAAAAAATTGATTAGCTCATTGTATTTATTGAGCCTGTTGCTGCGTGGTGTCTGCCGTTCCGCTGGTAGCCGCAGGTGTTTCTTCGGCTGGAGCTGCAGGTTCTTCCGTGGCAGGTGCTTCTGTGGCCTCTTCTGTCTTAGATTGAGTGCCTGCGTCATTGCGGCAAGCTGTAAACGTAACAGAGACGGCGAGTAAAACAATGGCTACGATGCTGAGAATCTTCTTCATTTTGAAAAAAGTTTTTATTAAAAGAATTAAAAACAGTTACAAGTAAATGTCATGGAGTAAATCATGACCGAAGTCTAAAACTCCGATCGAAGTGTCTTTTGGCAGGCAGGTCGGGGGGAGTTGGGAAAGACTAATTTTTCATCTAAAATGATTTTCGCAATAGACCATGCAAAAGTAGTTCGGTCACTCAATTTTACAAATTATTTGTGAAATAATTTTTCAGTATTCCTATCACCGGGATATCAAGGTTTCCGGGCAAAAGCGAGGAATTCCTCCGGCGTAAAGCTGCTCAGATTTTGGGCGGCTGTCAGTCCTCCTTTTCTGGCCATGAGTACGCCATAATGAATGTCGTCAATTCCAGTGCTGCTATGGGCGTCGGGATTGATGGAAATAACGGCGCCTTGCTCCACGGCGTAGGGAATCCAGGTCCAGTCGATATCAAGCCGGTAGGGGTTTGCATTCAATTCAATGGCCACATTGTTTGCAGCGCACGCCGCAATGACTTTTTTGTGGTTGATGGGGTAGCCCTGCCGCGAAAGAAGGAGTCTGCCGGTGGGGTGCCCCAAAATGGTGGTGTGTGGATTTTCGATGGCGGCGATGAGGCGGGAAGTTGCTTTCTCTTCGTCCATCCGCAAGATGGAATGCACGGAGGCGATGACGAACTCGAACTGCTCCAGAATTGCATCTTCATAATCGAGAGCGCCATCGTACAAAATATCGCTTTCGATGCCTTTCAGAATGCGGAATGGGGCCAACTTCCCGTTGAGTTCATCTATTTCCTTCCATTGTGCCTGCACCTGTTCCTCTTTTAATCCATTGGCATAAAAAGCCGACTTCGAGTGGTCTGAGATGCCGAGGTATTTGTATCCTTTCGACATGCAGGCGTTTGCCATTTCTGCTAAACTTTGCAGCCCGTCGCTGTAAGTGGAGTGCGAGTGGACGACTCCCCGGATGTCCGATTCCTTGATGAGTACAGGTAGCCTGTTGGTTTCGGCAAGGTGCAGACTCCATGCCTCCTCCCGCAGTTCTGGGGAGACGAAGGGTAGGCCCGCTTTTTCAAAAACCTGTATTTCTTCTGGCAGGTTTTTAAAATCCAAACTGGGACGAGATTTTAAGAATGCCTCCATAAATCCCCCGCCTGCTGAATACCGGAAGAGTTTGCTGCCAAAGGCTTCCATCGGGCAGCGGTAAATGACCACGGGGATTTCGCCGGGTGCTTTTGCCCAAACCCTGTCTTTTTCTTCCCTGGTTTTTATCAGTTCATCGCTTGAAAAAGCGGCGTCGGCAGGTTCATTGGATGCGATGACCACCTCGATACTTTCCAGCACCGGACTACAGCGGCGGATTGCCCCGGTCAATTGTATCTTTGCAGAGGGCAGTGTTTTTTTCAAAAAAGCAATGAGTGGCCCAACGGCTTCTTCAAGGTCGGGAAAAAGGAACTTGCCCTTCGACTTTTGATAATAGGAGAGTTTCTGTTTAAGGTCTTCCTGGGTCTTCTGCCCGAACCCACTCAGCTCTATGAGGCGGTTTTCATTGCATGCGTAGGCCAGCTCACCCACTGATTCTATGCCGAGGTCTTTCCAGATGGCCCTTATTTTTTTAGGTCCGATGCCCGGTACTTCCAGCATTTCCCGCACTCCCGGTGGGGTTATTTCTTCGTATTTTTTGAAAGTGGCCATTTGGCCGGTATTGAGTAGTTCTTTTATTTTTTCGCTGATGGCTTTTCCCACGCCTTTCAGCCCGGCTATTTCCTCTGTGCTCATTTGAGCCAATGGAGTAGGCTGTTTGCGGAGGGTGAGGTAAGCGTTTTGGTACGAGCGAATCTTAAAGGTATTCTCCTGGTGAAGCTCCATCATTTCGCCGAGGCGTCGGAAAGCATGGGCTATTTCTTTGTTCGTCATAATGTTCGTTTGCTATTGGTCAAGGTTTTCTTTGAAGAATATCAAAGGATGATTTTGAGTTTCCGAAC
>SCUG01000213.1 GCA_004297645.1 Saprospiraceae bacterium
TCGGCGAGTACCCTTGGCCCCAAGCCACGGCGGTGCACAGCGCCCTCAGTGCGGGCGGTGGCATGGAGTACCCCATGATTACCGTCATTGGCCATGCCAGCGGTGCCAAAGACCTCGACCAGGTCATCACCCACGAAGTGGGCCACAACTGGTTTTACGGCATCCTCGGCACCAATGAGCGCGACCATGCCTGGATGGACGAGGGCATGAATTCCTATTACGAGTATCGCTACACCACCGGCTATTACGGCGACCGGGTGGTGGAGCAGTTGCCGGCTTTTATTAAAAAAGGAACCGACATGGACCTATACGAGGCGGCCTATTTGTTCAACGCCCGCCGGCGGCTCGACCAGGCGCCGGAGACCACCTCCGGCGATTTTAGCACCCTCAATTACGGCGTGGCATCCTACATGAAACCCGGCATCGCTTTTGGCCACCTCGAAAACTACTTCGGCACAGCACGCTTCGACGCCATTATGCAATCCTATTTTCAAAAATGGAAGTTCCGCCACCCTTACCCGGAAGATTTGCGCAGCCATTTCGAGGCGGAAAGCGGTGTGGATTTGGGCTGGTTTTTCCAGGGCTATCTCGGCTCCAACGGCCACTTGGATTACGCGGTGAAAAGCATTTCGGGGAACGCCGGAAATTTTAAAATAATATTGGAAAACAAAGGCGAAATCGCTGCCCCGTTTCCGCTCACGGGGTATCGCCACGGCGAGCAGGTGGAGACGAGATGGGTCGAAGGATTTACCGGCGAAAAGGAAATCGAATTCCCCGGCTGCGACTGCGATGAGTTTCGTATTGACCCGGCGCACCTCACGCTCGAAGTTTTTAGAAAAAACAACAACATCAAGACAAAAGGCACTTTCAAAAAAGGAGAACCGCTGCAACTGAAATTCCCCGGCGCCTTAGAGGACAGCCGCTTTTCCACGCTTTACTGGACGCCAATCGCCGGCGGCAATAAATACGACGGCCCGATGGCCGGGCTGGCGCTGTACAATACCGTAGTGCCAGCGAAAAAATTTGAATTCGCCCTGGCCTATCTGTACGGCTTCGATTCTAAAGACGTCGTGGGCATGGAGCGGTGGCGGTACAACATTTACCCCAAATCAGAGAAAGTCAAAAAGGTGACCCTCGGCATCGACTCCCGCGTGTTCAGCTACCTGAGCCTCCACTCCCTGGCCACCGAAACGGGGTTCGCCAGCCCCACCCTGAAATACCGCCGCAACCAGCCTTTCGTGCGGGTGGATTTGATGCGCTCGCACGCCAGCGCTTTTTACCAGACACTGCAATTCAGAACGGTTTTCCTCGGCGAGCAATTCGCTTCTTTCGCATCGGATACCACGGGCGTTTTTTATCAGGGCAAAGAGTGGAATAACCGGGCCATCAGTGAGCTGTCGTGGGAACTGGGCGACCGGCGGATGCTGAATCCATTTAGCCTGCGTATGGCAATAGAGCACCAGCGCTACGACGACCCCTTCGAGGCAGACATCAAGCGCAGCTACGTCCGTGCCTCGCTGGAATACAACATGTCTTATGCTTACGAAAAAGGGCGCTACCAATACCTCCGCATTTTTGTGGGGGGATTTTTGAAAAATGACCAAAAGGAGCGGGGCTACGCCTACCCCGGCGCTTTCAACCTCACCTCGCAGGGCTTCAACGATTACCGCTACGACGACCTGTATTTCGGGCGAACGGAAACCACGGGCTTCCTGTCGCAACAAATCATGCTCAAAGACGGTGGCATGAAAATTCCCCTCGGCAGCCCGCAGCAGGAGGGCCGCAGCCGCAACTTCATCGTGGCCATCAACCTGAAAGCTGACCTGCCGCAAGACCTGCCGTTGAAGCTGCCGCTAAAACCCTATTTCGACATCGCCTGGTACGACGATGCCCGCACCATATCTTCCGGGCTGAGCTTCAATGACCAACTCTGGTGGCAGGGTGGCCTTGCCTTAGAATTCGGCAAAGGCGCTGTGGGCATTTACTTCCCGGTGGTGAATTCCAAAAACTTGCGGGGTGGGGATAAACTTGCCGGCCTGTACGACGCCAGCGGCCGCGATACTTTCTGGAAACGCATCGCCTTCAGCGTGGATTTGATGAAACTGAATCCGTGGGATTTGATAGATGGGCTTTCGCTTTGAGAAGTGGAGGGCGGATGCCACGGCCTGCCCCCGGCAGCTTTGGACTGGCTAAGCTCGACTTTAGCCAAAACGCACAATCTCTTTGTCAGTAGATTTAAAGGTTGTCATTTGGCGGGTTTAAGATTTTTGGGGACCAACCAATAAAGTGTGGTTGATGTCAAGCTCCCCTCCCGCCCCCCCTCTGAGAGGGGGGGAGCTAAAGTCTGCTAAGTTGTTACATTATAGCTTTCGCTAAAAAAGTAAGCAGTATTTGGCTCCCCCCCCTCTGAGAGGGGGGGAGCTAAAGTCTGCTA
>SCUG01000214.1 GCA_004297645.1 Saprospiraceae bacterium
GCGCCGCCTCCGGCGGTGCCGGGGGGAGGGGATATTGGGGGCTTCGCCCCCAAACCCCTAAGCCAGCGAAGCCAGCGCCCAATACCCGGGATGGACAAAACCTAACGCTCGACAGTATAACCCCCATAAAGCGTTGGAAGCGGGTTAAAACCCAGATAAAATGGGGCATTGGGGCACCCCCGGACTAATCCGGGGGTTAGTAAAAAAAAAGTGTCCAAAGTCTAAATTTTAGGTTCCGGCCATAAAAGTAGTTTGAAATTCACGGACATTTTTTCCATAGTCGCAGATTTTAGCCCGGCTCCTGCAAAGGAAACAATCTTATGGCTTTTGAGCGGGTTTCCCAAAAAGCCCCCGAAGCGGAGCAGTCTGGAAACGCCCCTGTTTCCGGGCATGTCAGCCGTTGCGCAAGGGAAAGGGTATGGTTTGCGAAAGCAAAAATATCCGCATCGTTCACCTCCGGGCCGGGCGGGGTGAAGTGCGCCCCGGTCTGGTTGCGGATGAACGCCAGTTTTTCCAACTCCTCAAAATGGGGCAGCAGCGGCACTTCCTGCATGGGCAGTGCGGGGTCGAACTTGTTGCCGGCGTTTTTTGAAAGCAGTTCCACCCGTAGCGATTTGGCGAGTTTGGACATCACGGCGTCGAGCAGTTCGCCGAGGGTGTAGTCCTGTCTGGGTTTCCGGCGAAGGCGGCAGGCGTAGGTGGTGGTGAGAAAGTCGAGGAGGTTTTCGAGCAGCACCCCTGCTTTGGCGGCAAGGGCCTGCCGGTCGAAATAGCTGCTTGCCATCGCTTCCCGCAATTCCTCTACCTGGGTTCTTTCTTTTTGAAGGCGCATTCCGTCTTCCATTTTCCAATCCCTCAGTTCGACGAAATGCACCTGGCTTTCGGGGTCGCGATGAAAGCGGTACCGGTCGCGCCAGGGGCGGTAGTGGGTGGTAAAAACGATGTGAGCGAAGTCTTTTTGCAAATCGTGGAGCAGGGCGATGAAGCGGTCGAGGTGGCGTTCGTCCACGGAGGTCACCACGTCGTCGAGCAGGAGGATGGTGTCTTTGCCGCCTTGTTTTTTGGCCAGGGCCAGCAAGACGCAAATGCCGAGCGTGTCGAGGTGCGATTCGCTGTAAACGGACTGCGGCGTGACGCTCTCATAGTTTTGAAAACGGGCGGCGAGGTCCACCGATTTTTTGGCATTGGGCTTCAAGGAAAGCCTGATTTTCCCGATATTTTCATCGGGGTGGAGTTTTTGATAAAGGGCATCCACCTCGCCGGAAATGGAGGCGAGTTCCTGTTCCTGGTAGTTTTTCCGGGTGGATTCCACGATGAGGAAAGCGGCTTTGGCGGCGTTGAGCAGCCGTTGCAGTTCGGTGGTTTTGGCCTCGCCGTGCAGGATGGCCTCGTACTGTGTTTTGATGAGGTTGTGTTGGTTGAGGGTGCGCTCGGACTGGAGCATTTCCTGTTCCATTTGGGCCATTTTGGCGTTGAGGCTGGTTTGTTTTTCCTGAAAAAAGCGGAGGCGTCCGGCAGCGGTTGCCCCAAAACTGACGGGCTTTCCGGCGTAGTTGGAGGTCGCTATTTCCAAGGCTTCAAGCCCGTCATCCAATTTTGATTGCAGGTTTTGGAGGAGGAGGTTGGCGTTGGTTTCGGCTTTTTGTGCGGCATCCATTTGGGCCACGGACAGTTGGTAGGCTTTCAGGCCGTCCATTTGCTGGCGGATGCGATTGGCGAGGGTGTTTTTTTCGATGGGCTGGTCGCAGAGTGGGCACTGGTGTAGTTCGGACTGTTGCCCCACGAACCTGTCGGCGTGGTCGAGCATTTTCAGCAGGTCTTGGCTGATGGATTGGCTGGCTGCTTGTATCCGCTGCATATTGACCTGGGCATCGGCTACCTCCTGCCGGGCATCGAGGCAAATGCGCTGTTGTTCCTGCACCTCTTGCCATTGGCCCGTCAGGGTCTGCCATGCGTTAAGCACGGCCTTAATTCGGGCGGCTTTCAGCTTTTCCGTGGCGAGGTCTTTGTCCGATTCCACGTCTGCCCAATCTTTCCAGCCTCCGTCGCCGGGCATTCCTTCCTGGCGCCATTGCGCTTCGAGGGTATCGTGTGCAGCGGTGAGCGACCGGATTTCACTTCCAAGGTCATTTTCGAGCCGTCTCAAGAGGCTCCGCAAGCCCTCCTCACTGGCGAGGATGGGTTCTACGTCAATGTAGCTTTCCAACACTTCGTAGCGCTTGGAGGGGGTGGCGTCGGTGAGTTGGGCGATTAGGCTGCGGCGCAGGTGGTGGAGCTTGGGATAGGTTTTAGAGGTGTTTTTTACAAACTTGTTGCTGGACAAGGTGGCGGAAAAAGTATCCTGGCCGGTGATGAGGCGGATGTAGAGGTCGGCAGGTTTACAGTTTGCGGAGGTAAGAAATTTCTTTTCTACATTTGATTTGTCTTCGAGGGAGCCGATACTGTCGGTGCAAAGGCAGGTGAAGGCATCGGCGATGGTGGATTTCCCTGTGCCGTTTTCACCAAAAATCATGGTGAGTTTCTTCGAGGGGTCAAAGCTCAGGGCAAACGGCTGGGTGGCTGCCCGGAAGGCGTTGAGTTCAAGTTTGTGAAGTTTCATGGAGGGGAGGGTTTTGCAGTTTTGACCGGATGGTTTGCTCCAGGGCGGCTTTCCAGCCGCTTTCTTTGAGTTTGCCTTGCGCAAGGTTTTGAATGAAAGATGTTTTGCCGTCGCCGGTGACCAAGCCTTCGGCTTTCAGTTGCTGGAAGATGAGGTCTGCCAGTTGCTCGTTCGGATTCTTTTCTGTTGACATGAAATTCTAATTTATACTTTTGAACGCCAGGTTTTGTCCATTTGACATTTGCTATTAAACTTTAGCCATCCGGGTAATCGGGATGCAGCCAGTATCAAATAGGCTTAGTACAAATAGTGAGGGCAATGAATTTCGATGGTTAGATACTACCAGGGCAAACGCATCAAAATTTTTGGGGACATCGGAGAGGTCCAACGTTGGTAGTAGAATGTCCGATTCCACGTTCATTTCGACCTCGGAGAGGTCGCATGTTACGTAAGGTGCGACCTCTCCGAGGTCGAAATCCAATTCATGTTGCCAATTTCTACCAACGTG